>JBBSKR010000139.1:0-9276 GCA_038256135.1 Flavobacteriales bacterium
AATTATTAATATATACCGTGTCTTTGGCATTATAGTCATTTCCGCTTCGCTGTAAATCAATGACATGTATAAGGCTGTCCTTTTTAGTAGTTTGACCAACAGTACTATGTGAATAAAATCGGATAGCCAACAGCAAAATAACGCTAGTTATCGCTGGGATGGATGGTATTAAATTTTTTATTATTTTAAAGTACATTTATGTCTTTAATCCTATAGAGAGTTAAAATTAAGGCAGGAGGACTTTGTGAGGTAATTAATGTTGTGAAATGCGAAATATTGTGTGTGAAATATTCATTTCATCGATGAATTCAGCTGTTCAAATTAATTAATTCCGATTTGGTTTTAGTTAGAACCTTTTTTTTAAGTCCCATAATAGTCAGGGTAAAATTGGTTTAAGGTATATGGGGATAAAAAATCATAAAATAACATTAGGGGCCAATTTAACTAGTAGCTATCGGAAGTTCAACAATAAAATCGGTCCCCTGACCGGGTTGACTATTTACATAAATATCACCATTGTTCATTTCGGCCATTTCCTTAGCTAACCTTAACCCCAAGCCTGTGCCTTTTTCCATATTGGTACCGAACGTAGTAAAATGTTCGGTTTTTATAAATAAATTGTTTACGATTTCCTTCGACATTCCAACACCCGTATCGGATATAATAATTAAGATATTGGAATCCTTTTTTTTAGAAGAAACGGTTATTTTTCCATGTTCTGGTGTAAACTTTATAGCATTACTGATTATATTTCTAAAGATGACATTGAATTGATCAAGGTCTGCAAGAACAGCGCATTCTTTGATGCTTAGGTAATCAACCGTTAAGGATTTCTTTTCTATTTCCTTTCTGAATAATTGTAAGATGGAATCCAATTCCCGCTTAACGGCAATTGTTTCAGGTTGAATAGAATACGCTTTCATTTGTGTTTTACCCCAATGTAAGAGATTGTCCATTGTTAATTTCAGCTGCTCCAAATCTTCTCGCAACTGTGGTGCGAATTTCTCAAAATAATCCTTACCGTCTGGATCATCAATATATAGATCTAGTAATGACTTTAGGGAGATTATAGGACTTTTAAGATCGTGACCAACTATTGAAAAGAGTCTGTCTTGATTATTGTTCGTTTCCTCAAGTTTTTTTTGATTTTCATTTAATGTTATGGCCTGGAATTCCAAATTTTTGTTTAAACGCTTTTCTCGTGCATTTGCTCGCAAAATTAATAAAGCAAAAACCGCTAATATCAATAATGCCAACAGAGACCCCTGCACATATTTTTTTTGTTTGTCTATGGTCAACTCGTTTGCAAACTGTAAATTTTGTTTTTCCTTTTCAAAATTCAATTTGGCATTCAACATATTCAAATTTCTTTTATTTTTTTCTTTGGAAATATCATTAACCAATTTTTCGGTTAGTTCAAGGTAATTCAATGCCTCTTCCGTTAATTCCTGCTTTTTTTTAATTTCATACAATGCCCTATAACACTTTTCTAGACCTGTATTAAGATTAAAGGATTTATAGAGACTTAGACTTTCTAATATAAATTGCTCAGCAATTTTAATATTTTCTAAGCCCAAATTTGCCATTCCCAAACCAAAATTTATGTCCGCCCTTCCTTTAATATCATTCAATGAAATATGAATATCCATTGCCTTCCTGTAATTTAGCAAGGCTTGTTCGAAATTTTGCATCTTTAGATTCAACAGCCCGTATGTTGTATAGGAATAGGCTAGCCACTCCATTACCTTTTGAGTTTCAAAAATTCCAATACTTTTAAGCAACAGAGCCTGTGCTTTTTCAAAATCTTCCTTTTGGGTATAAAGAAATCCTAAATTACTGGAAACCATCGCTTCCATTTTTTTATCATTGAGTTTGTTGAAGGATTCTTCTGATGCTGAATAAAATGACAGGGCTTCATCATAATCCTCTAATAAATTGAACATGGTTCCTAAATTCATGTTCATTCTAAATTTACAGACCTCGTCGTTATACTTTTCTCCAAGTTCCAAGGCACGTAAAAAATGGGTATAGGTTGAGGGATAATCTTGTCTAATAAAGTAGGCCTGCCCCATCTGATTGTATAGTTTCATTTGTATTTGGGGAAATACACATATTTCATCAGCTTCTATTATTTCTTGTCCAGATTGAATTACCTTTTCTGTATTGCCATTGTATAAATGAAAAGCCGAAAAATTGATCAACGCTTCTAATTCACCTTTTTTGTAATCCATAGCTGTGCTCAATTCTAGGGCTTTAGTAGCCAAAACTTCCATAGAATCTAGCTCAGAATATCGTAAACGATACGATAGATTGTTTAATAAATTGATATAGACGGTATCTTGGGTTGATACGTTTTTAGATTGGGTGTAGTTATTGATTTTTTCTTTGAGAAACCTGATACTATCCATTTGGGAGGACACAGTGTTACAGCCGATACAGGTGAAAAATAAGAAAACGAGAAGATGGGTTGTATGGTTACTCTTTAATGTCATTGACTATTTATAATGAAATAGTAGGTATTAAAAATAAATGCTCAAGTTAAACAGAAAATAGATAGGCAATCTACAAAATGAAATAATTATTCAAAAATGATTTATTATTTGTGAGGAATACTTAAAAAAATTACATTTGCACTCGCTTACAAATGGTGGTTGTAGCTCAGCTGGTTAGAGCATCGGTTTGTGGTACCGAGGGTCGCCGGTTCGAACCCGGTCTTCCACCCTAAAAGCAAAAAAAGAGTCTTGGAGAAATTCAAGACTTTTTTGTTTTCAAAAACGCCAGACGATCATATTAATTAAAAAAGGCCAATAGGTAGGTACACCTATTAGCCTTAAAATATGACCGGAAAAAGCAGCTATTTCGTTGCTTTGTCGACTACTATACGATTTTCCCTATTTACTATTTCCCAAGCCGTATAGAAAATTAATCGGGCTCTATTTTGCAAAAGGTCATAATTGATTTTATCGGGTGTGTCACCGGGTCTATGATAGTCATCATGGGTTCCGTTGAAATAAAAAATAATCGGGACGTTATTTTTAGCGAAATTATAATGATCACTTCTGTAATAAAATCTATTAGGGTCGTTTTCGTCGTTATACGTGTAGTCCAACTCTATGTTCGAATATTTTTTGTTTACATTTTCCGAAAGCTCATGTAAGTCACTGCTCAATTTATCTGAACCTATTAAATAAATATAGTTTCGGTCGCCTTGACGATTAGGGTCTATTCTACCGATCATGTCTATATTCAAGTTCGCGACGGTTTTTTCCAAAGGAAAAATGGGATCAACATCGGTATAATATTGAGAACCCAATAAACCTTTTTCTTCACCGGTCACATGCAAAAATACAATGGAGCGTTTTGGTCCGTTACCTGCATCGGCGGCCGTTTTAAATGCCTCGGCAATCTCCAATAAGGCTACCGTTCCAGAACCGTCGTCATCGGCTCCATTATTTATTTCCCCATTTGCGGAAATGCCTATATGATCCAAATGTGAAGAGATAACAAGATACTCTTCTGGTTTTTCCGATCCCCTAATTATGGCTACCACATTTTCTGAGGCTATTTTATCGTTAGCACTTTCAAAACTTAGTTCCAAATTTTCGTTCAATATTTTTGGGATATCATCCGAATCGATTTTGGGATAAATGGCATTTGCTAAATCTTGATCTATAAACAAATTAAAGAAGTCTGGAGCGCTATTATCTACCAGTCCCATACTACCGTTATCATTAGTTTTCATGGATTCGAACCTACGTTTGAAACGTTCGAAATTATCGGTGTCGTAATATAAAATGCCAGCGGCACCTTTATCTACGGCAGTCTGAATTCTTTTACCCAATGATTCTGACATATTGCTCCAAACGGACTTTTCAGCGGTACCTGATATTTTGTAGGTACCATCCTCATTTTTAGGTTCACCTGCCTTTAGTAAAACCGTTTTACCTGTTATATCTACATCCGTATAATCAGAATAGGATTCCTCGTCAATCCCGTAACCCATATAAACGATTTCATCGGTAGAGGTATTAGCCGCACTGAAGGTCAAAACATGTTCTCCAATAGGATAATCCTTACCTTTCAAACTTAGTTGGCCTTCCGGAAGTTTGCTAATTTCTAAAGGGACTTCCTGAAAATAATCACCATCCGTTTTTGCTGCCGCAACACCCATATTTTCATAAGCTGCCTTTAGATAGGCTACGGCCTTTTTTTGTCCGGGCTCACCAGTTTCCCTACCTTCAAATTCGTCTGAGGCGTAAGTATACAAATGATCTTTTAGTTCATTTTCGGTAATCGATTCGGCATACTTCTTTACGGATACCGGATTGGAAACTACCGCTGTAGTACTTTCATTGACCGTTTTCTGGGTAGGGTTACAGGCCATGGCCAAAATGGCCGAAAGAATCAGTGTTTTTTTCATTTTATTTTATCATCAAAATTTCCCAAAAATAATCAAAACTTTAGCACCAATACCTATTAGCAAGAAGAATCGGCAATGATCTTCCATTCCCCACCTATTCTCTTAAAAATAATCATAAAAGTACCCTTGGCATTTCCGACTTTTCTGGTAAGTTCATATTCCCCCATAACAAAATAGGCATCGGTACTTATTGGGGATATCTTTGCAACATTGAAATTCAAGGTGCCTGAATACCTCTCATCAGTATAATTCTTTTTGTAATTATTCAAGGTAGCCAGCCATCCGGAGTTTAATTTTCCTCCGCTGTAAAAATATAGTGAATCAGACTTCCAATATCCATCCATAAAAGCATCCAAATCATTTGCGTTCCAATCATTTTGCTGTTGATTTATAATGTCCATAATATCCTTACGGTCCTTTTCTAAGCTATGGTTTGAAGTACAGGAAAAACTGGAAGCCACAATCAGTAATAGTACCATGTATTTCATTATCGATTTTTTTATTTGCATAAGGTACAAAACCAAAGTGTGTTTGATAAATGGATATTGTTTACATAGAAAACGGCTATTGTCCTCATTATAATCTTAAAAAATTTATTGTATCTTTTGAATGGATATTACTATATAAAATGAAGGATTTAGCAGAAACCCATGAGCTTGTGGGCAATTTATTTCAATTACCTAAAACAAGCCAAGAATGGGATAGATATAGACTATCCGAAGAACAAATAGCGCATTTTCACCAATTTGGATATGTATCTGGGATAAAAGTTCTAAATGAGGAACAAGTTAATTGTCTTAAAACTGAAATGACGGAAATTATGGATCCTGAACATCCAGGGAATCCTTTTTTCTATGAATTTCACAGTAATGAATCGAATGATGCCAATTCCATCCTATTTCATTCCTTAGGCCATTGGCGTATCACGGAAGGTTTTCATGATGTTCTTTGGAACCCTGCCTTTTTAATGGCCGCACATCAATTGTTGGAAGATAAGCCGGTTAGATTTTGGCATGATCAGTTATTTTATAAACCAGCCCGTCATGGAGGAGTCGTTGCTTGGCATCAAGATTATTCCTATTGGACACGAACCATTGCAATGCAGCATTTGACCTGTTGGGTCGGTTTGGACGCTGCAAATACAGCGAATGGGTGTTTACATTATATTCCTGGAAGTCATAAATGGGGCCTTTTGAACGCACCCGAACTGGCCGGGAATATGAATGGCATTTTTGATTATTTAACGCCAGAGCAAAGAACCGATTTTACGCCGGTACCCGTAGAAATGAAAGCGGGTTACGCCACGTTTCACCATCCATTGCTGGTCCATGGTTCTTATGAAAACAAATCAGACAAGCCGCGAAGAGCCTTTGTCCTTAATGTTTTTGCGGATGGGACAATCAGCAATACAGATGATGAGTTACTGAAGGGCGTACCTCCAATTGCTAAAGGTCATAAGATGGAGGGTAAATTCTTCCCCTTATTATATCCTTAAAATTACTGGTTTAGTACTTTCGCAATGGCGGCTTCCACCAATGGCTCCATTACTTGATACCCTGCAACGGTAGGGTGTACCTCATCTTCGGCATATTTTTTTGGTAGTCCGTCTCGATCATCCACCATAGCCGAAAAATAATCCAAATAGATATGATGATTGGATTCTGCATAGGCCTTGATCATTTTATTCAATGCGATTATTTTATCCGCAGGTTGCAAACCCGGTTTCCAAGGATAATCGTAGGCAGGTAGGGTGGAAGATAGGATAACCTTGATGCCATTTGCTTTTGCAATTTCTGACATTCCCTTAATATTGTCCATGATCATTTCTAAAGTTGAGGGGCCGGTATTTCCGGCAATATCATTGGTGCCTGCTAAAAGTACTACTACTTTTGGGTGTAAATCAACTACATCCTGTCTAAACCTGACCAACATTTGTGGGCTTGTTTGACCGCTAATACCACGATTCACGTAGGGTTTGCCCTCAAAAAATTCAGGCCTAAGGTTTAACCAGCCAATTGTAATAGAGTTTCCCATAAAAACAATCCGGTCTTCCGCCCGTTGTTCTGAGGCCAATACTTTGTTTGCTTCCTTAAACCGATTTAAATCGGCCCAATCCTGGGCCTGGATGGGTGATATTCCAATAATGGATAAAAGGGAGAGTAAATTCATTTTGCTTTTAAAACCCATAGCTGTGATCTCCGTTACATTTGTTGAACTTTATTTTTTTCTTCCTGGCTAAGCGGAACACTCTTTATAATAGTTGCTTTATTGGGTCGCTGCACGTACAAGTATGCCAAAAGGCAAATAGAGATGACAAGGGGAAGTGCATTACCAGTACTATAATAGGCGTACAAGCCTAAGAAAGCAGGAATTTCTATGAGAGCATATTTTAGATGTAGAGCAGATTGATACTTTTTCAGTTTTTCTTCCAAGCGAGTATCCTGGTTTATCTTAGATGTCATTTTTTTAAAGACTAGTTGACTGCCAAAATATCCTAACAAGGCAAAAATGGGAACAAGGTACAGATAGAAATTATCCCCATTAGTACTCGTATTAAAGCTATTGATTTGAAATATGACCCAAATCGTAAAAATACTTAGACCACCGACCAAAAATAAATGCATGATCGATAAGCTTTTAATAAAATTCTTTACCTCCATATGCCTTTTAAAATTCTAAGATACTATAAATTAAATCCAATAAGGAGTTGAGATTAGCAATTGAGCTAATTTTTGATAGAATGAGTTTATTAGATTTTTTATATTTGATGCCTATGTTAAGATTATCGACTTTATGCCTTATTCTTTTTTCAGTTCACACCATTTATGGTCAGATAGAACGTGATAAGGCGCTCCATTTTTTGGGTGGAAACCTTTTCGGGCTCGTGGGAGCGGGATTGGCAAGTCAAATCTCGGATGGTGATAGAACCTGGACATTTGTGGGTTCTTTGGGCGGAAGTCTACTTATTGGTTTGGCAAAGGAAAGTATTGATGAAAAACAATATGGTGGATGGGATAATGCAGACCTGCTGGCAACCGTATTGGGCGGTGCTACGGTCGGTGTTACCATAGATATTTTTAAAAAGCGTAGACAAAGAAAACGGGAAAAGCTTTTTAAAGATGCTATGGGCCAAACTAACTTTGATACCAAAATAAAATTCCCAATATATACCTCTGAAATTAATTCTTTGTATGTACTGGGAATTTCAAAAACGGTTTTAGCGGAGTAAGCGCTCCTATTCGTATTTTGCGCTCTTGCCGTTTGCCATTGTTCTCTTTATAAAATCTCGAATATCATCGTTCGCTGTCTTTAAATCTTCGCGTCTCAGATACATCATGTGCCCTGATCGATACCCTTTAAAACTAAATCGATCCTTCATTCTACCACTAGGATCAACTTGCCACATGGTATACTTGGCATTGAAGTAGGTAGTAGCGCCATCATAATACCCAGATTGTATCAATACATTTAAATATGGATTTTGGGCCATGGCCTGTCTCAAATCATCCCTTGTATTGTCATCTTCATTGTTCCATGGGCTTACCGGTCCGAACATATTATATTTTACATCCGTCTTAAAATTCAATTCTTCCTGTAAATAATAGTTAATTGCCGGTGTAAAGCTATGAAGCCAAGAGGTTAGTTCAGAATTGTAATCGGGTCGCATACCTGCCAATTGTCTGTCCATTCCTAGGTATCTGGAATCCAAACGACCAATAGTATATCCGTTTTTATCCTTCAAAAGATTTTTCCAAAAGAATGAAGTAGGTACCGATAAGTTTTGGTCTAAAATATCCTTTTGATCAAGCCCTGAATAATAGGCCATTTTTTCTGCTACTTTGTTTTTTTCAGATGCCTCTAAAAATCCTCCTTTAGCCAAGGCCGGAACCAATTCATTTATGGTATATGCCTCAGATTCCGGTAAAATCTCCAATAAATCCTTCTCTTGAAGTGCTTGGGGCAGTGCCTTATGATGCCAGGCCGCTGCCGTAAAATAGGGTAGGTTAATGGCTTCGGCTACAGGCCCGCTGTTTCTAATGATTTTGTAATCTGCAGGGGAAACCATAATAACCCCATTTAAGTACATCCATTGTTGATTTTGTAAAGCCAAAGAGAGCCCCATTACCCGAGTGCCTCCATAACTTTCACCAATAATATATTTTGGGGAACGCCATCTGTTATTTCTGGTAACGAACGTATTGAGCCATTCGGCCAATTATGTTATATCGGCGTTGATACCAAAAAACTTTTCTCTATCCACTTCCTTACCACTTTCCGGTATTGTTCTACTGTAACCGGTATTCGCTGGATTAACATACACGATATCGGCTACATCTAAAACGGAATATGGATTTTCATTTACACCATATGGTTGTACGGGATACCCTTCATCATCAATTTTTAATATTCTAGGACCGGTATAGGCCAAATGCATCCAAACGGATCCAGAACCCGGCCCACCATTGAATGAAATTAATAAGGGTCTAGCAGCACTGTCCTTAATATTGTTTCTAGTGTAATAGGTATAATGCAAAGAAGCAATAGGTTTGGCATTTTCATCCCAAACCGGTTGTGTCCCCGTTTGGGCGGTATAGGATATGGAAGTGCCATTTATGGTTGCATTGTGTTGTGTGGTAATGACAGTATCAATCGGTAGTACTCTAGACTGGGCCAATGTAATAGTTGTTACCAAACAAATTGAAAATTGTAGAATGTTTCTCATGGTTTATTTAGGAGTTCTGTTGTTTGACGAAAATAAGGAATAATCCAAGAATTCTCAGATAGAAAGAATAATTATAGGATAGCACGTATAGGAATTTAAAAATTGGACCAACAACTACAAATATTTATAATTG
>JBBSKR010000140.1:0-9244 GCA_038256135.1 Flavobacteriales bacterium
TTCCAACTTCCAACTTCCAACTTCCAACTTCCAACTTCCAACTTCCAACTTCCAACTTCCAACTTCCAACTTCCAACTTCTAACTGTCAACTGTCAACTATTCCTGAAATACCTTTACCCCATCATCTATCGCCAAATGATAATACTCTGCATCAATATTGGTTTCTTTTTTATATGCTTTAAGCAGGGATGAAATAGACGTATCCAATTTCTCTGTCCTGATAAGATTAATTGTGCAACCACCAAACCCGCCACCCATCATTCTAGAACCCAGGACACCGTCTAAACCTTCTCCGGTTCTAACAAGATAATCCAATTCTGGTGTTGTTATTTGATATTGGGTAGACATGGCCCAATGGCCTTTTTTAAGAATATTACCGACAAGCTTTGCATCGCCGCTTGTCAAAGCTAGTATCATACTGCGTACTCTTTTATTTTCCTCAATTACATAATTGGCCCTCTGAAAATCGGTAACATCAATCGTATCGGTGACGTACTTTAAATCTTCCGAAGTCACGTCACGAAGCGAATTGGCCCCTGATCTGTTTTGTTGTACGGCTCTAACAACGTTCTCGCAGGACAATCGTCGTTTGTTATATTCCGAATCTACCGCCAGGTTATGTTTAATGTTGGAGTTGATCAATACCCAACTGTAACCCTCTAAGTTTATTGGTATATATCGATGACTTAAATCTTTACAGTCCAAGAAAAGGGCATTCCCCTTTTTTCCGAATAGGACCGCATATTGGTCCATTAATCCGCAATTAAGTCCAATTTTGTGTTCCGCTTTTTGTGCGATACGTGCAATTTCTTCCCGTGAAAGCTCATTTTTTGAAACCTTGGTTATCGCATATATAAAACCGCAACAAAGTGCGGCAGAGGAGGAAAGTCCAGAACCAATGGGAATATCGCCACCAAACACACAATCCATACCTTTTAAAGGATAACTTTCGGATATTAGGACTTCAATAATAGCCTTAAAGTAATTGCCCCAAAAAGATTTGAAATTTTCATGGTTCCCATCAAGTTTAAATTGAATTTTTTCAGGTTGGGTCAGAAAAGTTTCAATACGAAGTGTCTCCAGCTCGTTTGATGAAACTGCAAAGTAAATACCTTTTTCTATTGAAGCTGGCAGTACCAGCCCTTGGTTATAATCTGTATGCTCACCGATAAGGTTGATTCGCCCAGGAGCTTTTATCACTAATGGATTGGAAGAGTAATGTTGCTTAAAATAATTTAAAATTTCCTTATATACCATAAAGTTTTAATTAAATTATCAAAGCTTAATTAGCTGAAGCTAAAGGTTTGTTTAACATGCGATCAAAGGCCTCTAAAACAAATGATATCAAAATCACTAAAGCGGCACCGATGAAATTGAGCCATAAATAACCTAATTTTTCTTGACCCGAAGGGTATACATGTATCAAATAATAGTAGATGACACAAATGATAATCTGTGTTACTACGGCAGCAAAAAAAACCGCGTTTCCTTTGATAAACTTTAAAAAGAAGGCAATCAGAAAAATACCCAAAACATTTCCATAAAAAATACTACCGATAATATTGACCAATTGTATTAAATTATCAAAAAGATTGGCGACGCTGGCTATGTAAATAGCCACAATGCCCCACAATAGCGTAAAGAACTTTGATGCCTTAACGTAATGCACCTCTGTAAAATTTCCTTTCATATTACGCTTATAAAGATCTAAAGCGGTAACGGTTCCAAGTGCATTTAGTTCGGATGCGGTGGAGGACATGGCAGCAGAAAGGATTACGGCTAATAATAACCCTACCAATCCAGTTGGTAAATTATTCAAAATAAAATGGATAAAGACATAATCTTTATCATTGGACTCCACTACGTCGTTCGCTTGGCTAATCAGTAATTTGGCTGCAATCCTATTCATACTATCTTTTTGATTGATGCGAATAATTTGCATTTTTGCTTCCTCAACGGCTGCATATTCCTTGATATCCAATGCAGATGAAAATTTATTCTGCGCGATTCTTTTCTCGGCTTCCAGTGCTATTTGACCTTCCTGTAAAAGTTTATAATCCGCTGCATATGATGATTCCATAACGGCCTGGGTCGCAGAAGGATTAAAATTTAATGGTGTTGGATTGTATTGGTAGAATACAAAAACCATAACGCCTACCAGCAGAATAAAAAACTGCATGGGTATTTTGAAAATGGCGTTAAAAACAAGCCCTAATTGACTTTCCCTTACCGATTTACCCGTTAAGTAGCGTTGTACTTGACTTTGGTCGGTACCAAAATAAGCCAAGAAAAGAAAAAGCCCACCGGTAATGCCACTCCAAAAGGTATATCGGCTTGAAGTATCAAAATCAAAATTCAGAATATTCAATTTATTACTTGCTCCGGCAATTTTCAAGGCCTTACTGAAGGTAACGTCCGAAGGAAGGTAACCTAATATAAAAAAGAAGGTTATGAACATCCCTGTCATTATGATGAACATCTGTTGTTTTTGGGTAACGTTTACAGCTTTAGTGCCACCTGAAACAGTATAAATGATAACCAGGGTTCCAATGATAATGTTTAGGGTGCGTAAATCCCAGCCCAATAAAGCAGATAGAATGATAGAAGGAGCAAATATGGTGATACCTGCGGCGAGACCTCTTTGTATTAAAAATAGAATAGCCGTTAAAGATCTTGTTTTAAGATCAAACCTATTTTCAAGAAATTCGTAGGCCGTATATACCTTCATTCTATAGTACATGGGAACGAACACCATACAGATGATAATCATGGCAATTGGAAGACCAAAATAAAATTGAACAAATCCCATTCCGTCATGGAATGCTTGACCGGGTGTGGATAAAAAGGTGATTGCACTAGCTTGTGTCGCCATAACGGATAAGCCTATGGTCCACCATTTGGAATCTTTACCCCCTTGAACGTACTCGTTTACGTTTTTGCTTCCCTTAGTTTTCCAAACACCGTAGATTACGATGAATAGAAGGGTGCCGCCTAGAATGATCCAATCTAATTCCCTCATATTAATTAAATGAAGTCATTACATAGTAGAAAATAAGAACGTATATAAAATTGAGCACCAAGACAATGGTATACTCTTTTTTCCAAGTTGTAGTTTCGTCGCGTTCGGTGTTCATCCTTTTATTTTCGAGTTGGATTCCATTTTTTCTTTCCCTACCGATAGCATATTAGAGAAAAGTTTGTACGCACCCGGTACACCTACAGGTAATTCCCTAAAAAAGCTAAGCCCAGTATAAATATAATTGCCCTTACCATAGTGGGCAATTAAAAGGCTCCCTTTTGTGGCTTCCTCGCCCTCATCATGCATTTCTAAAATAGGAGTGAACTCTGGGCTCCATTTATCCGGGAAGTACAAACCCCTTTCCTGAACCCAACCCTTAAAATCTTCTTTATTGATTTTATTTGGGAAATTTACCAGCGAATGGTCTTTGGCGATAATCTCAACTTCAGAGTTTTCATTGGTCACTCGATCCCGAGAGATTTCCAAATCATAAGGTGCAATATTCTCAAATTGATCGGCCCATCTACTTGCTGTATTGTATTGTACAATAACGGTACCACCATTTTTGACATAATCCAAAATAAATCGCTGTTTGAATTTCAATTCTTCGACCACATTATAGGCGCGAATACCGAGCACTACGGCATCATATTTCGCCAAGGATTCAGTAGTAATTGTAGTTGGATCGATAAGTTGAACAGTATAGCCAATTTGTTCCAAACTGGTTGGCACTTCATCTCCGGCACCCATGATATAGCCAATATTTTCACCGGCCTTTTTAATATTCAATCGAACTACCTTAGCTTCGGAGGGCAACAACACGGTCTGTGTGGGAATATGATCGTAGGCAATGGTCACTAATTCCTTTGTTATTTCCTTACCATTCAATTTGATGGTCGGGGAGATATAGCTTTCATTTTCGGTTGCAGGGGGACTTAAGGTAAAATAGACGGTTTTTTCGTCACCTTTTTTAGCAATCGAAAATGATTGTATTTCGCTTTCAACCTGCCATCCTTTTCCGAAATTTAATTCTACCGTTCCAGAAATATTATCCTGATGCGCTTTAACCCTTACGGGTATCTGTTTTGGAGTAGCGTCCGCAAATATGATTACCTTATCTACAAAACTGGCCGTGGCTTCTGGGATGATTTCAAATGGTTGATAAAGCTCTCCTTTTTCCGGTTTCGCATACTTATATACTATGGGTCTGGTAACAGGAATTAGAACACCGTTGAAATCAAGGTTGAATATTGCCATAAAAGCCCTTGGAGTTTCCGGTTTGCCAATCAATTTAGGGTCGGCAACGGTGTAGGTTCCTAAAGTTCCCTTTTCCAATAACCAATAGGGGCTTGTGACATGAGTAGATTGAGGAATATTCAAAACGGTTTCTTTCTTGAACGATTCGTTATGCTTTAATGAAATGGATTCAGTAGCAATATTTTGATGATTTACATCAATAGAACTTAAAACTACCGATACATCGCTTCTATTTAAGGCCTCAAATTGCACATTGATTTCTTCCCCTGGGGTCGCATATGCCGTTTCAGAAGTTGCTTCTAAATATAAACCTGAGATGGCAGTAATGATAGCGGTTAATTCCTTTGTTTTAAGCATTTTCCAATGTTCATCTGTTGTTTTTTGCAACAACTGATACGCTTTCAATAGCTTAGGTAAATGTATGGATGGATTTTTAAAATTGAATTTGTCCTCAACTTCGTAAAGAATATCGCCTATGGCTTTACCGCCTGGTACACGGGACCAACTAGTGTCTATGCCTTCAAATATATCGTTCTTGTCTTTTGGCAAGTCCCCTCTTAGTAGTTCTATATATTCTTCTTCAGAGCCTCTAGAACTTAATCTCCCGAATCCTTGCGATAAGTGTTGGCTACTCGCTAAAGAAGCAATCTCATTATTGGACATGCCCAGCATGGGGTAGTAAACGCCTACATCCATACTGAGTAAATTGGTTTTATCAGCTTTGTCAAAATTTTCTTGACTTCCATAGAACCACCAAGACGTATTGAAAAAGAGGCGTTTAGGTTGCCAAGTATTGGTCATTTCCAATTGATCCGAAAAAGCCGTTGAATCATTCGCAAGGTCAAAGGCTTCGACACTCAAGATGGCCGAGGAGGTATGATGCCCGTGCGTGCTGCCACTTGTTCGATGATCAAATCGGTTCACGATGACATCTGGTTTAAAGGTGCGGATAGCACGTACCACATCACCTAATATTGCTTCTTTGTTCCATATTTCCAAGGTTTCACTTGGGTGTTTGGAATAGCCAAAATCATTTGCGCGTGTAAATAGTTGTTCCCCACCATCAATTCGCCTGGCAGCAAGAAGCTCCTGTGTTCTTAGGACCCCTAAAAGTTCCCTTAATTCCGGTCCAATTAAATTTTGCCCTCCATCGCCCCTCGTTAGGGAAAGATACCCGGTTCTGGCCTTAATATTATTGGACAGATAGGATATAAGTCTGGTATTCTCATCATCGGGGTGTGCCGCAATATATAACGCTGTTCCTAAAAAATTTAGCTTTTCAATGGAGTGATAAATATCCGCAGGCGAGCTTTTCTTGGGAGCCTGGGAATTAAGGGTGCTAACAATAAAGAAGGTGCAAGTTAGAAGCCCTAGTAAATGGCGCATTTTTGGATGGTTTTGGTAGTAAATCCAAATATAATAAGATTACCACCCAAAGGTACTTTTTTACGACTTCTTTAACAAAATCAAGAAGTTTGCTCTTCCTCGTTCAATAACTCGACTTCCCCATAGGTTGAAATTAGAACGACACCCTTTTGTAGCACCAAATTATTGGGGTAGGTAAGTATCTCTCCATTATTCCTTCGCAAATGCAAGTGAAATGCCCTAATATCCTCAATTACAAACGTATCCAGTTCCGAACTATTGGGGTCAATCAATTCCTTGTCCAAAATTCGTATGGTATTTCCTATTTTAAAAGGAAAGGAAAAAAAGATGATAACCCCGGCAGTGATATTGCTTAATATTGACCATTGGGCAAATAAGGCAACGCCAATGACCGCAAATACGGAAGACAACAAAACCCCCAAATCCTTATAATTGACGCTCCAGACTAAAGTTAGGATACCTATCGTAACTACTGACAGGACAAAATTGATATATTTAATGATTAGATTAGTTCGTACCGGATTGAAATCACTGATTTTACTCACCTTTCTTACTGCAGTGGTGAACAGAAATTTCAAAATAAGGATAACGATAAATACAACAAGACTATAGATGAGCTCATTGTGATGATTGGCAAAAAAATTATTCATTGGCTATAATCCTAAACTATCGCGCAAATATAAATCCTTATTGGAATTCTGTTGCCAATAGGGTGTTTTAATCCTGTTAATTCTTGTTGCCGTAGATGTTAATATTTTGGCTTCTTGTCCAAAACCTCCCTTAAATGAATCGGTCCAGCCCTCCACCATATAAGGGAATTCGCTTGAAAAATCAATTTTCAAGGTTCGTTCCAGTTCAGGATACGATATTTCATAGGTTGTCATAGATCCAGAGGTACTCACGGAAGCAGTTGCTTTGTAGGCCTTTAATTCTTTATGGGACAGTCTTATGAACTCTAATGAAGGAATCATTTCTAAATCACCCGTAGGTAGGTCGGTCGGATTAATACGGATTTTATTCCAAATTTCGTTTTCCAATAGGGTTTTGGGAAGATTAAAATCCTGATCCCCTTCGGAACCGAAATAAGAGTGGGACATAATCTCAAAGGCATCCCTGTTATTTATTTGGGCATAGACATGCCCACACCATTCCTGCGAAGAAAAAGACACTTTCAACGCATGCTGATTATCATATACAGGATAAAAACTACTGGTCATTATGGAGTAGGGGTAAATACCGGTTAGATAATTTTTGGTGGAGTTCAATTTAAGAACAGGAATATTACTTGGGTCGCTGTTATCCGCTTTTACCTGTAATCCGGCTAAAAAGGGTTCAGTTACATAGATCAGAACAGCGGTGCCCTCTCTAAGTTCACCGTACCTGGCCTGTTCCAATTTATAGGATGTAATTTCAGCGTTTCCCTCGTACCAATAGTCCTTGAACGCTTTAGAAAGTTGCTTTTTAGGCTTTTGGGTATTTTGGTCGGCAGCATTGATGTCCATATTCTCGGCCTTTTGACCGGTATTCTCTTTACAGGAGATTGTAAAGAACAATCCCGTTACTATTATTACTGCTAGAATTCTGCTAAGAGTATATGTTTTCATCGTTACTGTTTTTTCAAAGTTATTTAAAAAGTACTATCCCACCATATTTAATAAAGTTTTGTATACCAATTGGGTGGGTAAGCCTACAACGTTGGTGTAGGAACCTTTTATTTCTTCTATGGCAATTAATCCCAACCACTCTTGAATACCATAAGCTCCTGCTTTGTCAAAGGGTTTATAATTTTCGACATAAAACTGTATTTCTTCTTGAGATAGTTCCTTGAATTTTACTTCTGTGGTGGAATGTTGCACTATTTGCAGTTTCAGTGTAGTAAAACATACAGAGGTAATTACCTGGTGCCAAGCACCGGAAAGGGTTTGAAGCATTAATTTTGCCTCAAGATCTGTATTTGCTTTTGCCAATGATTCACCTTGGTGCCATACCACTGTATCTGAAGTGATTAGAATTTCATTCGGTTTTAAATCGTTCTTAAAAGCTTCGGCCTTTAATTTAGATAGATAATCCGAAATTTCATCGGCTTTCAATTCAGGCGGATATACTTCTTCGACCGATTTTAGCCGGACTTCAAAATCCAATCCCATTTCCTCAAAGAATTGTTGCCTTCTCGGCGAACCCGACGCTAATATAATATGGTAATCTTTTAATTTTTCCTTTATCATTGTTAATCGTTCGTAACGCTAAAATGGTTCGTCCAATCACCACGCACTTTTAATACTTGTTCAATTACATCCCGTACGCAACCATGACCGCCTTTGATATGTGAGATATAGTTACAAATACTTTTTACTTCAGCTACGGCATTTTGGGGGCAGGTAGCCAGGGCAACTACTTTCATAGGTGGAATATCCGGTATGTCGTCTCCCATATATAATACGTTCTCAGGGTCTATTTGATATATATCCAAATATTCTTCCATAGCATCAATTTTATGATGTGCACCCATATAAATGTCCGTAACCCCCAATGCTTTTAATCGGTTGCGCACCCCTTCATTGGTGCCACCGGTTATAATACAGATATTATAACCTTTGTCCAGTGCTACTTTCAAGGCATAGCCATCTTTGACGCTCATTTTCCTTAGCATTTCACCATCGGTAGTTATCAACAGGCTTCCATCAGTAAAAACTCCATCTACATCAAATACAAATGTGGTAATATCCTTTAGATATTCTTTATAACTCTTTTCCATATTTACTTTTAATCGTATCGCTCAATAGGATATATAGCTCCCGTTGATGCTTGTTCTTTAAAATTTTTAAATGGCTATGTACTGTTCGCTGATCGCCCCTTTTTGCTGGACCTGTTTGGGCTTCCTTGGGCGAAAGTACATTCAATTTGTTTGCCGTTTCTTGAATCAAGGGTTTTAATAAATTGAAATCAACCTCGTTTTCAATACAGATATCTTCTCCAATGCTGTACATATAATTCGTGAAATTATTTACGTATACGGCAGCCACATGTAATATTTTTCGCTGTTCACTAGTAATGTTTACGACCCTACTGCTTAGGGATTCTCCAAGTTTTCGAAGGATTTCTAGGTCTTCTGTACTGTTGGCTTCGATGCATATGGGAATGTTTTCAAAAGATATGATCTTGCCTTTTGTAAAAGTCTGTAACGGATAAAACACCCCAATTCGTTTATGATTGCTTATAGTTTCCAAAGAAGTTCCGCCAGAGGTATGTACTATCAACCCCTTTAATCTATTTATTTTATTGGAAACCAATGAAATAGCATCATCTGATATAGCCAAAATGTAAACATCGGCAGGCAATAACTTTTCGAGATCTGTTTCAATTTTTGTCGTCGCGCTGGCAAAATCCAATTGATCCTTATTCCTGCCGATAACCTGTTTTACGTCCACGCCGTTTACCCTACTAAAAGCTTGAAACAGATTTTGGGCTACATTGCCCGTACCAACTAATATGACCGATATCATGACGCAAAAATACAAAGATTATTACGGTACCGATGATATTAAAATTAACAGCTTTGTTTAACTTTTAAAGTAACAAAA
>JBBSKR010000141.1:0-9220 GCA_038256135.1 Flavobacteriales bacterium
ATCCGTAAGGCATTCACCACCAAAACTTTTGAACCTTTTATTTTTTCAATTTCTTCCTCTTCAATAGATTTTACATCAGTTAGATACGTAAAATCCCCTACCCTGTAACCAAATACTTGAAGTCTATTATGACAAACATTGATAGGGATTATTTCCTTATCCCCTATGGTAAAAGGGGTATTGTTCTTAACTGAATTTATTCGAACCGATGGAGCTCCTGGATACTTATCCTTTTCATTGAGAATATAACCAAATCGTTTTTTTAAGGATTTAACTACTCTCTTGTGGGCATAAATGGGAATATCCCCTTGCTTGAAAAAATAGGGGCGAATATCGTCAAGACCGGCGGTGTGATCAGAATGCTCGTGCGTAAATAAAATACCATCGATTTTGTTCACATCATGCCGTAGCATTTGTTGTCTAAAATCTGGACCGCAATCAATAACATAGGTATAGTCCTTCCATAAGAGCAATACGGAAACCCGCAGACGTTTGTCCTTAGGATCTCCACTTAAACAAACTGGATGTGTACTACCAATAATCGGAATTCCTTGGGATGTTCCAGTTCCTAAAAAAATAACCTGTAAATCAACTTTCATGTGTTACAAATTTAATCCCTTTTCGATAAAATTCAGGTTTGAAAATTATAAGATCGCCGTATTTAGATATCAATAAAAACGATAACTGAAACTTATTCCTTTTTTTTCTAGCTATTGACCTTTGTATAGTCCATTCTTTATAACTTTGTTAAAAGTAAAACAGGTACAAAATGGCATCCGTATTAAAAAGAGATAGTGTTTTTGAAAATATTCCCTCAATAAAAGCAAAGACCTTACGTATAAATCTGAATCCGGATATATATGGAACCTTTGCAGAAATAGGTGCGGGACAAGAAACTGCAAGGCATTTCTTTAGGTCTGGGGGAGCATCCGGTACAATCGCAAAGGCAATGAGTGCCTACGACAAATCTTTTAGTGATGCTATTTATGGAGCTGAGGAAGAAGGACGATACGTTACCCAAGCCCGACTTAAAACAATGCTATCCTACGAAATGCAATTAATGGAGGAGCGCATAACCCGTGACAGTCATCCTGATCGATTATTCTTCTCCTATGCCAATACAGTTGCGACCATAGATTTTTCAAAGCGATATAAGGGACATGGTTGGGTCGGTATACGGTATCAGTTGGATTCAACTCAAAAAGAATTCGATGAAATTGTCTTACACATACGATTTAAACAGAATGAGGCCAGGTTACAGCAAGAAACGCTTGGTACCCTAGGGGTCAATTTAATTTATGGTGCTTTTTACAAGTATCATAAACCAAAGAAAATGTTGAAATATTTATATGATCATATAGATAAGGATATTTTGGAAATAGATATGGTAAATTTTTCGGGTCCAAACTTCAAAGAAGTGGACAACCGATTAATGAGCCTCCAGCTTATCAAAAATGATATGACAGATGCCGTTATGTTCGGTCCCGATGGCAACAACCTATTACCAGCGGCTATACTGTACAAGAAAAATATTTTAGCATTGCGTGGTAGTTTTAGACCAGTGACCAAGGTGAACTTAGACATGTTTGAAAAATCATATGATATTTTCATCAGGGACAAACAGGTGGATCAGAACAATACCATTGTCATTTTCGAGATTACCCTTTCCAACCTTAAAGCCTCGGGTGAAATTGATGAACAGGATTTTATGGATAGGGCCGAACTACTTTGTTCGCTCGGGCATTCGGTAATGATTTCCAAATTTCAGGAATATTATAAATTGGTAGAATACTTTAATAACTACACCAAAAACAGGATTGGCCTTACCATGGGGGTAAACAATTTAATAGATATTTTTGATGAAAAATACTACCGTCATTTAAGTGGTGGAATTCTTGAGGCCTTTGGTAAGTTGTTCTTTAAGGATTTGCAAGTCTACCTCTATCCTATGAAGAACCCGGATACGGGTCAAATAATGACGAGTAACAATGTAAAGGTGCACCCACGAATGAAAGAATTGTATAAATTCTTCAAATATAATGGAAAGGTGATGGACATTATAGACTACGAACCGGATGTCATGCATATTTTCTCCAGGGACGTTCTGAAGAAATTAATGAACGACGAAGATGGTTGGGAAGAAATGTTACCTGAAGGAATTGCAGAAATTATAAAGGAAAAAAATCTTTTTACTAGAAAGACCTTACAGCCCAATGAGAAGGATGCTTAGTGCTGTAGTAATAATTCAAAAAAAGCGTCCAATTTTGATTCGACGCTTTTTTAAATGTTTTTTTTCCTACTTTCTTCTATTCCAATAGTTGGGCAGCGTGCTCTTTAGTCTTTACTTTATCTATTACCTTGATAACCTTTGCGTTGCCATCAACCACGAAAGTTTTCCTGTGAATACCGTCATATTCCCTGCCCATGAATTTTTTAGGGCCCCATACACCAAAAGTATTAATGACCTTATGATCTTCATCCGCTAATAGGGGAAAAGGAAATTCATATTTATTTCTAAAATTAGCTTGTTTCTTTTCAGAATCTGCGCTCACACCTAAAAGTTCATAACCTTGAGATTGTAATTCTTTATAATTATCCCTTAAATTACATGCCTCAGCGGTGCAACCAGGCGTATTCGCTTTAGGGTAGAAAAAAACAATTAGTTTTTTACCGGAATAATCCGATAAACTGATTCTATTGCCATCTTGGTCTTTGGCTGAAAATGAAGGTACTGTATCGCCGACTTTTAACATATTCATAAGTGAAGTTTAATAAATTTGTGTTTAAATAATTTGATTCAAAATTAAACAATTAATGACAAAAGCCGAAAAAATAGCCTTTACCATTTCTAAACTACAAGAACTTTATCCAGAAATTCCGGTTCCCTTGGAACATAAAGACCCCTATACCCTCCTCATTGCAGTTTTAATGTCCGCACAAAGTACCGATGTACGGGTCAACCAAATTACCCCAATGCTTTTTGCCAAGGCCGACAATCCCTACGATATGATCAAGCTTAGCGTAGAAGAAATAAGGGAGGTCATTAAACCCGTAGGGTTATCCCCAATGAAGGCAAAAGGAATACATGGACTTTCAAAAATTTTGATCGATAAGCATGATGGAAAAGTGCCCAGGCAACTTGAATATTTAGAGGAACTTCCTGCTGTAGGTCATAAAACCGCAAGCGTGGTGGTTTCCCAAGCCTTCGGAATTCCTGCATTTCCGGTCGACACGCATATTCATAGGTTACTATATCGATGGGGTTTTACAAATGGAAAAAATGTTTTACAAACAGAAAAAGATGCCAAGCGTTTGTTTCCTAAAGCGTTATGGAACGACCTCCATTTACAGATAATATGGTATGGAAGAGAATATTCTCCTGCTAGAGCGTGGAATATGGACATTGATATCATCACCAAAACTATTGGCCGCAAGTCAGTTTTAGATGAATATTATAAAAAGAAAAAGACCCGCAAATAGCGGGTCTTTTTTAATTTAAAAAGGTCTCGAAACTTAAATCTTCGTACTCAAATTCATAAAGTGCCTGTGAATAACTCAACAAGAAGTTGATTGTTTTCGGACAAACTTTATTGAATCCGGTCTGTTCTTGGTAATTAGAGTAAATTTTTTCCATATTTCCGATGTTGTTACACTAAAATAACGTAACAAAATTGGAAATATTGTTTATTCTATGTTATACCAATTTAACTGGTAAGAACTATATTGTTTTTCTCTATTATTTTTCTAAGATTGATCAATGCATAACGCATTCTCCCTAGGGCTGTATTGATACTGACTCCAGTATTTTCTGAAATTTCCTTAAAACTCATATCCTTATAGATACGCATTAAAAGAACTTCCTTTTGGTCATCTGGCAACTCCTCTACTAATACTCTTAAATCGGAATCAATTTGATCTTTGATCAGTTGTTTTTCGGCATTTAACTTATCATCCCCTATTACCGAGAAAATATTAAAGTCATCGCTACCTTCAAACATAGGCATCCTTTTATTTCTCCTAAAGTGATCAATAATAAGATTATGTGAAATTCTCATCACCCATGGTAGAAATTTACCTTCTTCACTGTACTTGCCCCTTTTCAAGGTTTTGATAACCTTTATAAAGGTGTCTTGAAAAATATCTTCGGTAATATCCCTATCCAAAACCTTAGAATAGATAAAACTGGTAATTCGTTGGTTGTGCCTGTTGATCAATACCTCTAGGGCACCTTCGTTACCGCTGATGTAATCCCTAACTAATTCTGAGTCTTCAATTTGTAGTTTCATACGAGTTACTTTCTTTAAGTGGTTATAGATTTGGGAATCTTGTTAGTTATTTAATTTGCTTTTTAAATCTGATATAAATCTATAGAAAAGGGTTACTGTGCAAAAAAGTATGTTGTCAAACTACACTTTTATGATGTGAAACATCGAAAAAGTACATTTCTATACAATAAAAGAGAATTCGAATAGTTCATCGGTCAAAAAGAACAGGGTTTTATAGCCCAATATTAGTGTGATATCGCACCCCCTAGATCAACATTTTGACAACCATTAAAACTGGGTATCGTAGACATACCCAATTACATAACCATCCTAGAATAAGATAAGTGAGACCCTTAAACAAGCATGAAATCAGTATAAACCAAAAAACCCTTAGGTAGTTGCCTAAGGGTTTAAATATCGTTATAATGAGGTATCAGTTTAAATTACTATCAAACTGTATCCCTTTTGCTTCAGTTATTTGTAAGGATTTTGAATAAGAGATTAAAAAACCGATCGTTTCTGGTTTCGCCTTGATCAATTTACATTTATTCTTTTCTTTTGAGTATGTTTTCTCCATAATGGTGGCTGTTTAGATTCAACTAAAGAACGACACATTATTCAAGATAGTAGATTCAATCGACCTGTGACCAATTAATTCGTTAAAACTATGCTATTGGCTTCAACAAGCTTTCTAAGATTGATCAATGCATAACGCATTCTACCTAATGCGGTATTGATACTGACTCCGGTATTATCAGAAATTTCCTTAAAACTCATATCCTTATAGATACGCATCTCCAAAACTTCCTGTTGGTCTTCAGGTAGCTCCTTTATCATTCTGACCAAATCGGTATCTATCTGCTCTTTGATCAACTGGCGTTCGGCATCCAGTTTATCATCATCTAATAATGAAAATATATTGTAACTATCCTTACTATTGTACATCGGCATTCTATTATGCTTTCTAAAATGGTCAACAATAAGATTATGGGCTATACGCATTACCCAGGGTAGAAATTTCCCTTCTTCATTATAAGCTCCTCTTTTTAAGGTACGAATAACCTTCATAAAGGTATCCTGAAAAATATCTTCGGTTAGCTCACGATCACCAACTTTTGAATAGATAAAACCCGTAAGACGGGAATTATGGCGATTGATAAGCACCTCTATCGCTTTTTCATCACCTTGAATATATTGTTTTACTAATTGGGAATCTTCAATCTGTAGTTCCATAAATTTTACTTTTGGGGTTAAAATACAGCACCAAGTTCATAGAAATTGGTTCTAGTGGATATTATTCTAACTTAAAAAAGTAAAGTTGCGCTATAGGCTGATTGAATTTTGAATCTGTCAAAGATAGAAAAAAATAAATATTCTAAACATAATATGAAGAAAACTTGCCGTTTCATAGATAAACTGCATTTTTTAGTTCATAAAAAAGGCAAAGCGTATCTTTGCAAAATTAGAATTTCCTATGCTTGCACTTGCCGAAATAAATCCGAAAGAAAACATCATAATTAAAGGAGCAAAACTACACAATCTCAAAAATATTGATGTAGTCATTCCTAGAAATAAGCTTGTGGTTATTACGGGTTTATCGGGGTCAGGTAAATCGAGTTTGGCATTTGACACACTCTATGCGGAAGGGCAAAGGAGGTATGTAGAAAGTCTTTCTTCCTACGCCAGGCAGTTTTTGGGAAAGCTGGACAAGCCCAAAGTAGATTATATAAAAGGTATAGCCCCTGCCATTGCCATTGAGCAAAAAGTAAATTCTACAAATCCAAGATCAACGGTAGGTACCACCACCGAAATATACGATTATATAAAACTTTTATACGCTCGGGTAGGAAGAACCTTTTCTCCAATATCAGGTTTAGAGGTAAAAAAGCATTCCGTTACCGATGTGGTCAACCTTGTAAAATCATATGAAGACAATACCAAACTTCTACTTCTTGCTCCCATACATATTAGAGAGGATAGAGATGCGATAAAATCGTTGGAATTGTTCTCAAAACAGGGATATGCTCGTATTAAATATAAAAACGAGGTGCTACGGATTGATCAAGCACCGAAGGATATCGGCAAAAATTTTGATTTGGTCATTGATCGTATCATCACCAAAAATGATGACGATTTTTACAACAGATTGGCAAATGCCGTCGATACGGCTTTTTTTGAAGGTAAAGGGGATTGCATCATTGAAGAATTAGCAAATGGAAAGCAGACTCCATTCAGTAACAAGTTTGATTTGGATGGCATGTCATTTCTTGAACCCAATGTACATTTGTTCAGTTTTAATAATCCCTATGGTGCTTGTCCCAAATGCGAGGGTTATGGTGATGTTATTGGCATTGATGAAGATTTGGTGGTGCCTAATACGGCACTTTCAATATATGAAAATGCAATTTTCGCCTGGCGCGGAGAAAGTATGGGTTGGTATCGAGATCAATTGGTAAACTCGGCCTACAAATTTGATTTCCCCATACACAAACCGTGGTTTGAACTGACCGAAGAACAACAACAGCTGGTATGGAACGGAAATGACCATTTTATAGGACTGCATAAGTTCTTTGGAATGTTGGAGGAGAAAAGCTATAAGATTCAGAATAGGGTCATGCTATCCAGGTATCGAGGTAAAACAAAATGCAATGTATGTAAAGGAAAACGCCTAAGGCCCGAAACCGACTATGTAAAAGTTGGGGGAGCTTCCATTTCATCATTGGTGGGTTTATCTATCGAAAAACTTATTGTATTCTTCAATGATTTGAAATTGAACGAACACGATACTACTATAGCCGCTAGATTACTGGTTGAAATACGCACCAGACTTGGTTTTCTGGATAAAGTAGGTTTAAATTACCTTTCGATCAATCGTAAATCGAATACGCTTTCGGGAGGTGAAAGTCAACGCATCAATTTGGCCACCTCATTAGGGAGTAGCTTGGTAGGCTCCATGTATATTTTAGACGAGCCAAGTATTGGCTTACACCCCAAAGACACCGAAAATCTTATTGAGGTGCTAATTTCCCTAAGAAATTTAGGGAACACGGTGATTGTCGTTGAGCATGATGAGGATATCATGAAAGCTGCAGATGTGGTTATTGATATTGGTCCCGAAGCTGGAACACATGGTGGAAAGGTGGTGGCCCAAGGAACGCTTAGCGAAGTATTGAAATCCAATTCGCTTACGGCTCAGTACTTAAATGGAAAGATGGAAATTAAGGTGCCAAAGGAACGTCGGACGTCAAAAAATTATATCTCCATTAAAGGAATTAGGGAACATAACCTCAAAAATATAGATGTAACCTTTCCGTTGGATATGCTCACGGTAGTAACTGGGGTATCCGGAAGTGGTAAAAGTACCTTGGTCAAAAAACTGCTTTATCCGATAATCTTGAAAGAAGTTGGGGGTTATGGTGAAAAAGCAGGACAGTTTAGTTCGGTTGCAGGAAAATACAAGCATATTAAGAAGGTAGAATTTGTAGACCAAAATCCAATTGGAAGGTCATCCCGTTCCAACCCAGTTACCTACATAAAGGCGTATGACGATATTAGAAACTTATTTGCCAATCAAAAACTGAGTACGATCAGAAATTATCAAGCCAAACACTTTTCCTTTAACGTTGATGGTGGTCGGTGCGAAAAATGCAAGGGTGAAGGTGAGATTACTGTAGAAATGCAATTTATGGCAGATGTTCACTTGGAGTGTGAAACTTGTAAGGGCAAACGCTTTAAAAAGGAAGTCTTGGAAGTTACTTTCAATAATGCCAATATTGACGATGTACTCAATATGACCATTGATGATGCCATTCATTTTTTTGAAACCGGGGAGCAGACCAAGATTGTGAACAAACTTAAACCATTGCAAGATGTTGGTTTGGGTTATGTTACCTTAGGGCAGTCGTCCTCTACCCTTTCCGGCGGTGAGGCACAGCGCATTAAGCTAGCCTCGTTCCTTATTAAAGGGGCCACGAAGGACAAAGCACTGTTTATTTTTGATGAACCGACCACTGGCTTACACTTTCATGATATTCAAAAACTATTGAAATCTTTTAATGCATTGATTAAGAAAGGACATTCTATAGTGGTCATTGAGCATAATATTGACCTGATCAAATGTGCAGATTATATCATTGACCTTGGTCCGGGCGGGGGAGAAAACGGAGGTAGATTACTCGTAGAAGGTACCCCTGAGGAAGTCTCGGAAAACAAAAGTTCTTTTACTGCAAAGTATCTAAAGGAGAAGCTTAACTATCGTACTCCTAATTAAAAGACATCAATTATAATAAATAGTCAAAACTTTGGTATTGCTTATGCTACGTTAATTAATCCAAACATTTTTGCTATTTAACGCTACCAATGTAGATAAATCAAATAGGTTTTAACAATGGTTTTTAGTAGTTTTATAATATTAAACTATAGAAATGACCATTACACAATTACAATATGTGCTTGCGGTTGCCGAATATAAAAACTTCACCCTTGCAGCTGAGAAAAGTTTTGTAACACAACCAACTCTTAGCATGCAGGTCCAAAAACTTGAAGATGAGTTGGATATACTACTTTTTGACAGGAGCAAGAAGCCGATATCCATTACTGAGGTGGGTAAAAAAATTGTAGCCCAAGCCAAAAATATCGTTAATGAGGCCGCTCGAATCAAGGATATTGTAGATCAGGAAAAAGGTTTTATTGGCGGGGATTATGTTTTAGGTATCATACCAACGATCATGCCTACCCTACTGCCCATGTTTCTAAAAACCTTTATTCAAAAGTATCCAAAGGTGAACCTCATAATAAAGGAACAAAATACCGAAAGCCTAATTAAAAATATACAGGATGGACATTTGGATGCCGCTATTGCCGCAACACCACTAGAAGTTGAATTTATAAAGGAAAGACCTTTATATTATGAACCTTTTGTTGGTTATGTTCCTTTGGACCATCGTTTGGGTAAA
>JBBSKR010000142.1:0-9195 GCA_038256135.1 Flavobacteriales bacterium
AAAAGTCGAAGATTACTTGAAAGAGGTTGCAAGGAAAGATACCAAGGTAAGTCCCAATAATGGTTGTCCCATCGAACATAAAGTCATAAATGACCAATTAGATCTCATTTTGATCGACTCCAACTGGTTTGTTTCCAACTGGTCAAGGGTAGAGGGCATAAATAGCAAGTGTACCGATATTGTTACCCGTAGGCGATTTATGGAGGAATTGGAGGGCCACATTGGCGATGGGCAAGGAAAAAACATTGTAATTGCTATGCATCACCCCGTATTCAGTAACGGTATTTATGCTGGTAATACGACCGTTAGAGACCATTTGAAACCATTTCCTATTTTAGGGACCTTTAAAAATGCGGTGATGGACTTGGGTGCTTTTAGCCCGGAACATCTCAACTCAAGAAGATATAATTATTTGAGAATTGCAGTAAGTGCCCTGGCGCAGGCAAATGATCGTATTACCTTGATTTCTGGTCATGAAGAAAGCCTTCAATTATTGGAAGGCGGCGGAATCCATCAAATCATCAGTGGCTCTTTGGGTAAAAAAAGCGCAACAAAATTAGGCCAGGGAAAGATTACCGCCATTGGTGGTTCAATGGACTTTAATGGTGAATATGCCTACGGGGACCGTGGATTTGCGCGTTTGGATTATTTTGAGGACGGGAGCTCTAGGGTCACCTTTATTACAGAAAACGATTTGGCTTCAAGTGCCACATTACCGGTACTTCCAAAACTTGAACCGGTCAAACAGTTCGCTAATTTTACCGCTAGTTCCAAAAAAAATGAGTCTGCACAGATTTTAGATGACCCTTCGGCCTATGATAAAGGAGCGTTATATCGATTTTTATGGGGTGAGCGTTACCGGTCCTATTACGGAAAAAAGGTGAATGCGCCCGTAGCCATGTTAGACACACTTTATGGAGGCCTAACCGTAGTTAAGGAAGGTGGTGGCCATCAATCCTTTTCCTTGCGCCTAGAAGATGCGAGCGGCAAGCAATATGCAATGCGCTCGTTACGAAAAAGTGCACTTAAATTTTTAAAGTTCAAATTACCCGGCATTTCCTATAACACAAAAGATTATCAGGATACATGGGCCGAAAAAGTGATTTCAGATTTTTTCTCCACGGCACATCCTTATATGCAAGTAGTAGTCGACCCCTTGGCCGAATCGGTGGACATCAATCATTCCGACACCGAGCTATTCTATGTTCCAAAACAAGAGCGCTTGGCCCAGTATAATGAGGACTTCGGCGACGAACTCTATTTTGTAGAAAGAAGGCCTTCTGTAGAACAGGCAAATTTCAAGGGTTATAGAAGAACGATAGATCAGGCATCCGGAAAAGTGACCGACTATGAAAGCACAACCGATATGCTTGAAAAGTTAAAGAGTGACGAATCCTATTCCGTTGATGAAAAGAGCTTTATCAGGGCCCGTATTTTTGACATGTTGATCGGTGATTGGGACCGTCATCAAGATCAATGGAGGTGGATCGAATATGAAAGTACTGATGGAGAAAAAGAGTTTATGCCCGTTCCAAGAGATAGAGACAATGCCTTTCCTAGGTTCGATGGTAAGGTAATCCCGTTTGTGCAATGGTTCGCTCCCAACAGTAGAAATTGGGAAACGTATGATGCGGATGTTGACAATGTAAAATGGCTAAACCTCTCTGGAAACAAATTGGACAGAACTTTGTTGACAGAATATGGCCCTGAAGTTTGGGAGGAAGAAGCTAAGGCCATTCAAAAAGGGATGACCAAAGAGGTCATAGACAATGCCTTTAGCCTATTGCCGGATGCCGTACAAGACGAAACGTCCAATTACATTAAAGAAAGTTTAATAGCCCGACTTAAAACACTTCCAGCAATAGCTTTGGAGTATGGGGTATACCTCAACAAAATTGTGGCGCTTTCCGGCACGGAAAAAGACGATATATTCACGATATCAAGACTAGGCAACGGGGAAACAAAAGTGACTATTAAACGAATTTTATCGGATGAAAGGAATGAATTGATGTACTCCCGTACCTTCAACGATACCCTTACGAAAGAGCTTTGGATATACGGACTTGGTGATGATGATGTTTTTGTTGTGGAAGGAGCCGGGAATCCGAACACCAAATTAAAAATTATTGGGGGTTATGGCGAAGATACATATGACATAGACAATAAGAAAAGGGTACAACTTTTTGACTGGGAATATGAAAAAATCAATTTTGGGAAGGTTAAACCCACGACCCACCTAACCAATAATTATGAGACCAATACTTTTCATTTCACATACTTTGAACCAAATACTAATATTTTAGTCCCGACAGCGGGTTTTAGAACCGATGATGGATTTTTTTTAGGAGCCTCCAATACCTATACTAAAAACGGGATCAACGGAAATCCATTTCGACAGCAACATAGCTTGGGCGCCAATTACTATTTAAAATTTGAAGCCGCTGAGTTATTTTATTCAGGAAAATTTGGAAATGTCTTTCCTGGTTGGAATTTGGAGTTGGATGCCTACTATGCCAATGACCGTTACGTAAATAACTTTTTTGGATATGGTAATGAGTCCATAAATAATGAAGATGCATTCGGCAGGGATTTCTATAGGGCAAGAATAAATCAGTTTAAAGCAAGCGCGGGACTTGCCTTTTACAGCCTCCGATTAAGAACTATTTTTGAATCCTTTAAAGTAGCCGATAATCCAGAACGGCTGTTCAATTCTAGCGATCTAAATACCGATCTTTTTGATAACCAGAATTATGGCGGTTTGGAAATAACCGGCGAATATGATCGTGACGATGCCGGGGATTTTCCTTCAAAAGCGATTTACTTCGGCTTTTCTGCCGGTTATAAGACGAATTTAAGTCTTAGCTCCAACAAATTTGGTTATGCCTCCTTAAAAGTTGGTTTTGATCACAAACTAGAATCTTCTGGAGCATTAGTATACAGCACCATGACAGAATACAAAGGATTATTTGACTATAACACGGTGTTTTTCTACCACACCCCATCGCTAGGGGGCGCAAATGGACTTCGTGGTTATAGGGACGAACGGTTTACGGGCAAATCATATTTTTATCAAAGTTCAGATTTGAAATTAAAGATCAAGAGCTATGTGACGGCAGTTTCCCCTGTCACGGTAGGTATTTATGGTGGTTTTGACTATGGTAGGGTATGGCAGCCCAATGAAGATTCCAATATATGGCACACCTCACAAGGTGGCGGCCTTTGGATCAGTAGTTTAAAAGCCCTAACATTCAATATCGGGTATTTCAATTCAAAGGAAAGCAATTTAATTCAAGTAGGTTTTGGCCTCTCTATTTAGGTCGCGTATTTTTAAATACTTAAATTCATAGGTGTATTACCATTTTAAATAAAATTATGTCAGCAATAGTATCTAAAGCAGAAGACTTTGCCACAAAAAAATTGGCGTCAAATTCCGGTCCCAATTATTTATACCATAACCTGAGACACACCCAGCGTGTGGCACAAAGTACGGAGGAACTTATTAAGGGTGAAGAAATTAATGATAAGGATGCAGCCTTGTTGTTGGTAGCTGCCTGGTTCCATGACTTAGGCTATACGGTTACATATGCCAATCATGAAGAAGAAAGCTGTGCAATGGCCAAGGAATTTTTAAAAGAAAATGACTGCTCCCAAGACTTTATAGATAGTACATGTCAACTTATCATGGCTACCGTAAAGGATCATGAACCTAAAAATAAACTGGAAGAAATTATACGTGATGCCGATTCATCACATTTCGCGGTAAAAAGCTTTCTGGCCACTTCAGAATTGTTGCGTGAAGAACTTTCCTCGCTAGGTATACAAAGTTATTCGATTGGCGATTGGCGAAAGGAGAACGTGCGATTGCTTCGTAATCAACATAGATTCTATACGGAATATGCCATAGAAAACTGGCAAAAAGGAAAGGACAAGAACGTAAAGAAGCTAGTAAAGGCGAAGAAAAAAAATAAAAAACTGATTAAAAAAGAAAGCTTAAAAGCCAAGTTCAAAGGGGAATTACCAGATAGGGGGATTCAGACCCTGTACAGGGTCACCTTACGGAATCATATGAAATTAAGTGATATTGCAGATACTAAAGCAAATATTTTGTTGTCGGTAAATGCCATCATCATCTCTTTGGCATTGGCAAACCTTATCCCGAAATTGGACAACCCATCCAACGACTATCTTTTCTATCCTACCTTTTTGTTTATCATATTCAGTGTCGTGTCCATGGTGATGTCCGTTTTGGCCACCAAACCCAATGTTACCTCCGGACAATTCACCGAAGAAGAAGTCAAATCGAAAAAAGTAAACCTACTGTTCTTTGGCAACTTCCATAAAATGGAACTATCCCAATATAATTGGGCCATGAACCAATTGATTAAGGACAAGGATTATATCTATAGTTCCTTAACCAAGGATCTTTACTATTTGGGGATTGTTCTGGAACGAAAATATAGATTATTGCGTTGGACCTATACCATTTTTATGATCGGAATGGTACTTTCCGTTATTGTATTTGGTGTCGCCCTCAAATTTTATGGCCCGGAGCGGGTACTTGAAATACCTGAAATGCAACCTTAAAAATTGGAAGTCTATTTATTATATTGATTCAATGACTATTTTAAAATAACTGCCAATAACGTAATAACAAATTATTTCCAAGCTTCTAAGGCTTCATTGGCCAATAGCTGTTCTAAATTGAACTCTTTGTGTCTAGCACCTCTATCGGAGGTGTAGAACATATTGGAATAAATAAACCCGTTCTCCTTGGCCTGTAGGGCTGAGGCTCCGTAATATATTTTTTGGAACTTGGCCCAATAACATGCTCCAAGGCACATCATGCAGGGCTCACAACTGGTATAAAGAATACAATCGGCTAAGGTGGTAGACCCCAATTTTCTACATGCTTTTTGAATTACCGAAAGTTCCGCGTGTTGAGTGCAATCAGATAGCGATTTCACCCTATTAAAGCCTTCCGCAACTATCTCTCCGTTCTTGACAATTACGGCCCCAAATGACCCCCCGTCATTCTCTTTTCCCAATTTGGCCAGATATATTGCCCTTCTCATAAAACGTAAATGGTCTGTGTTCATACGTGTGGGGAATTATAAAAGTGCTTAGAAAGTAAAATATTGCAGGTTCGAAGTAGCCATTACCTTTCCAAGGCTAAAAATACAAAACATAATACGATGCCTATTGAAGCGATAACAATCGAGAATTTAATTGCTTTCACCAAAGCTGATTCCCTTTGTGAATTTTCAGCATCTGTTTTTGTTCTCGAATGTATCATGTTATTGTAATTACTATAGGCTTAAATTAAATTTAAAAAACATAACCTTTTGACTTCACAAAGATTTTTTTTGCCTTTATTAAATTTATGCCAACATATTGATTGTTCGAATGGTAACCCTGTTTTTTAGCATAGCAAAATACACTTTGCCTATTTATTGCTGGTTTATTCTTCCGCAGCAAGGAAAGCATTTCATTATCCAGGGATTTATGAATTTATTTAAGGCATATAGGTGTAGGTATACTATAAATAGGGGAAATTGCTGATCCACTACGTTCCTAATTCAGTATAATTCATATCATTATGGATGATGGTTCCGATTAGGTTTAAGAAGAAATAATATGGTCCGATCAAATCTTCCACAATTCAGGGTCCCTCGGCTCACGGGTTCCTCTAATCTAATATTTTGAACCCAAGTTCAAAATTTTTTAGCAGCAGAACATAACCCAATTGCTTATTGTATAAACTGCCAAATGATTCCCGACCGATTCCTACTATATAATTTAGTAAGGTGTATTGAAGTACCTATTAAAAAACAACACCAGTATTGCAAAGTTATCTTTTACGATCTCGAAGAGGTATGACTGGTTTGAGGTGGTATTCCAAATCATTTTTAATGAACCCATAATGTTATTGCGTATGTATTCTTTTCTGAATAGCTTTGACCAATAGACTAGTTATGGCGACAACGGATAAATTATTATTAGCCTTTCAACATTTTGATGCCGCCAACAAGCAAGATCCCAATACCGAAGTTTTCCAGGGCAGGAACTACCCAAAGGAAGTTCTGTATGCGGTGCGTATGACGGAACGATTGAATATTTTTGCCCCCAATGCATCTGAAGTATTGCGGCTTGCTACACGATGTCAGCATATTTGTAGGTGGGAAATTTCAAGGGAATCCTATGAAATGAACCGTAAAGGCTATTTGAACTGGCGACAAGAGTTAAAGAAATTCCACGCCCAAAAAGCTTCCTCAATCTTACATGATGTCGGTTACGATCAAGAAACCATTGATGCTGTTTGTTTTCTGCTCGAAAAAAAACAGCTCAAAAGAAACGAGGATACCCAAACACTGGAAGATGTCATTTGTTTGGTATTTTTAGAGTATTATTTTGAGCCTTTTGCGCACAAACATCCCACCGAAAAAACTATAGACATCCTAGAAAAAACATGGCGGAAAATGTCGGCCAAAGGAAAGGAAGCAGCATTAAAATTACCGCTATCCAAGTTTGCGTCAGATTTAGTAGCAAAGGCCGTTGCAAAGTGATATCATTTATTAAGGGCCCTTATAAATAGTATAAAAAGATTTTACATGGAACGGAACGAGCTTTACCCCGTATTTTTAAAAGTATCCAACCTTCATATTTTAATCGTGGGAGGTGGTAATGTAGCCTTGGAGAAACTGACCTTTTTGCTCAAATCAAGTCCCAATGCACAGGTAGAAATGGTGTCTCCCATGTTTAGGGACGAAACCATAACCCTGGCCACAGAATTTGGCATAAAAATGAACGTGTCCGCCTATGACAAAAGTTTTCTGGAAGGTAAGCATATGGCCATTGCCACTACCGACAATGTACCCGTTAACGAGCAGGTCTATCATGACTGTAGGGCACAACAGATTTTGGTGAACGTTGCCGATAATCCCCCCTTTTGTGATTTCTATATGGGCGGAATAGTCACCAAAGGCAATGTAAAAGTGGCTATTTCCACCAATGGTAAATCCCCTACAACAGCTAAGAGACTCCGACAATTTTTTGAGGATGTCATCCCCGAAAACATTGATGACCTAGTAAAAAATCTAAACGAATACAGAAAGACCATTAAAGGCGATTTCGAGGAAAAAGTGGAAACCCTTAACGAGTTTACCAAAGGGCTTGTCAATAAAAAAAAGTAGTCATTTCTTTATGACTAAGTACCGATTCAAACCTTTTTTAGATTGCTGGTAGTATCTGGTATATATATCTTAAACTTTCGTTATGCCGAACATACCATATAGTTTTGATACTCTTGTATCCATTATAAAATCCAATATATTCTCTGATTGTAGATTGGGTATTTTTACAGTTTAAAATAGGTTTTGAACAATGAGCAAATCGAAGGAACCCAAGAAGCGAAAATCGAATCATTTTGTATTGATTGCCGGTATTATCTTCATTGCGATCAACCTGCGTCCAGCTTTGGCCAGTGTGGGCCCTTTAATAGAAGATATAAGGGCGTCTACAGGCTTATCAAATACACTTTTAGGTTTGTTAACGACCCTGCCGCTCCTGGCTTTTGGAGTGATTTCTACATTGACCCCTTTGTTTACGAAGCGTTTTGGCATAGGAGGCACCTTATTGGGTGCTATGGTTCTATTGACATTAGGGATTAGTATTAGACTCATTGACTGGGTTCCTGCACTTTATTTGGGAACCCTTTTATTGGGAATTGCGATAGCCTTCGGGAATGTATTGTTACCAAGTTTGACCAAACGTAATTTTGATAAAAACTCCGGAATCATGACCAGCCTTTATTCGAGTGCCATGGCTATTGGAGCTGCCACAGCTGCTGGTATCAGTGTCCCTTTGACCGATGAATTTCAATTAGGGTGGCGTAATGCGCTTGCCGTTTGGGCCATACCCTCCTTTATCGCCTTATTTGTGTGGATGCCCCAAGTAAGCAGGTTAAAAAAGAATGCTCCGAGTCATCGATTTGTCGATGCCATGAAAAAGATGGGCAGTTCAACATTGGCATGGAAAGTAGCGCTGTTTATGGGATTACAGTCCATGGTATTCTATATTATTTTGGCGTGGTTACCGGTCATTCTTCAAAGTAGGGGCCATGACGCGGCCTTTGCGGGATGGATGCTTTCCCTATCACAAGCTACCGGAATCATCGGGTCATTGTTTATACCCTATATAGCGGGAAAACAGAAAAACCAACGAGGAATTGTCATCGTTTTGGTGCTTCTTGAAATTATAAGCCTTATCGGAATTTTATTGCCCCAATTTGGACTGATCGCTTTATGGGTCTCCCTATTGGGCATTGTTTTGGGGGGTACTTTTGGGCTTGCGCTCCTCTTTTTGGTATTAAGGTCTAAAGATACCGAAGGGGCCACAGAGCTTTCGGGCATGGCACAATCTGTTGGTTATTTAGTGGCCGCTACAGGACCGATGTTGTTTGGTGCTATATTTGATTTGACGGGCAGTTGGGATGATGCGTTGCTATCCCTTTTTTTATTCGCTGCGCTAAAACTGTATATGGGCTTGGGCGCTGGAAAATCGGAAAGGGTGTAAAATTTATGAATTTTAAAATACACATTAACCCAATACCTACGGTGCTGGGTCAATAAGTAAATGGTAGTATACTTTTGAACTTAATTTGTCCGAATTCATACCTCGTGGGCTTGACCCGAGGTTCTTGATTCAAAAAAACCGTAGCCAAATAGCTACGGTTTTTCAATATCCTTAAAATAATATTAATCGTCTGCGTTAGCATGATCCTTATTGTGACTACAACTGTAATGCGCCAATTCGGCATTATAAACAGAGGCATCGGCAGCGGCTTGGGCATCTTTGATCATACGTTGTGCCTTTCGCATATAGTATTGCAGGTTGCCTAAATTTTTGGCACCTGAAGCCTTCTTTACATTTTCGAAAGCCTCACTTGAAAAATCACGGGCATCAATGGCATGGCTTTCTGCGTCAATGGTATAGCTTATAGCTTCTGCCAATCCGCATTTTTCAGAGTTATATTGTGCTTCGGAAACTAATACAACGGCTTCATCGGCTGCGGTTACCGCTTTTCCCATTAATAACTTAACCTCTTTTACGCTGGACAGGGCCTTGCCAAAATGGGCGTCAAAAGCCGCAATTTCTGTCGCGGTGCTTAACGAGTCGGTTAACTGGCTCATTTGCAGC
>JBBSKR010000143.1:0-9185 GCA_038256135.1 Flavobacteriales bacterium
GAATACTACAACAAGTCCGACATGGGGGAGACCCGTCCGGAAGAAATTTATTGGACCGACCATAAAACCGTAGATGGAATCACTTTTAGCCATCGCTGGACCCGCTATTGGCCTAATGGAAAAGTGATGGACGAATACCTATATTCCGATGTGGATTTCAAAAGCGCCATAACGGACAGCTTTTTCGAACGTTCATCAAAGCGTGATTTGGTAGCCAATACCGATTAACATAACGTTTTCATGAAATCAAAGTTTAGGGCTGCAGCAGTTTTTCGGCAAAACCCTCCAAAGATTTGACCACTTTTGCATTTGGGTCATGATCGATAACGGATATTCCTTTTAGGTCGGCTTGCATTACCTTCTCATCAAATGGGATCATCACAGCCACAGGCAAGTTGATTTTTTTACAATAGTCGCGAATGGCCTGTTCTTCCTCGGCATTGCGTACTTTATTCGCAATGGCTTCTACATTTTCGATACCCAATTGCCCAGCCATATCCGCAAAGCGGGAAGCGGCTTCGAGAGAGCGATAATAAGGCTCTACAACCATAAATATTTTATCTACATACCGGGAGGTACCCCTTTTCATGTGCTCCAATGATGCTTCCGTGTCCAGGACCATAACTTGCTTTTCTTGGGATGACAGGGCGGAATGCACCAATTCCCTAACCACCGTATGTGATCCGCACATACAGCCAGTTCCCGCTTTTTCCGGTTTGCCTACCATTAACAAAGTTATATTGTCCGGTGCTTTCTGTCCGTAGGTTTCCAATATTTCAGTGAAAGGCATTTTTAACTGAAAAGTCCATTTGCCGTCTGCCGTTTCTACGCGTTCAATGATATCTGTACTTAAGGAAGGTGGACCTTCCGATGCTTTGTCAATCCCAAGTACTACGGACAGATTCGGATTCGGATCCCCATCTATCGCCAAAACGGTATTGCCCGTCTTCGCCAAAACCCGGCATAATGTGCCGCTAATTGTCGTTTTTCCTACTCCTCCTTTACCTGCAATGGCTATTTTCATTCGTTTTTTTTATGGATATGATTTTGATCAAATCGGGCAAAATCAAAAATCACTGTTCTTCAGTTCGTCAAAATCATCGGTACCCTTCAAGAAGTCCATTGTTTTTTGGGCTTCTTCCTCATCGACGATGGTCATAGCCACCCCTACGTGTACCAATACATAATCCCCTTCTTTGGCCTCTGGAACAAGCCCGAGATTAATTTTCTTGATAATACCGCTAAAAGACACCTTTCCAATTTTGAAAACGCTTTCAATAGTATCGTCAATGGATAAAATTTTACCCGGAATGGCTAGGCACATAGTTGTTCTATTTGATAGTTAAATTACGTAAATCCCTTGAAATAGGCGCATCGGAATGAAATTTTAATTGTGGCAGTATAATTGCCTCGAACTCCATCCACCCTTCTTCGGTAAATAACGGAAGTAGCTGGTTCCAGACCATTTCCTTGAACGACCCTTCGTTTTCACCCTTTTTTCCACGCACTTGTTGTTGGGTCATCCAGAAGGTAATGATCAACCAAATAGTTTCTGCGGAATGTTGATAATGTTCGTCCAGCACCTCTGGTTTTAAAATTCCTTTTTGCTTGTTGAGCAACATCCAACGATGAATCTGTCCTATCATTTTTACCATATATTCCTGACGTTTGAAATGGATTTTTGGATAAGCACGCTCCATCTCCAACATATCCAGAAAATAGAACGAGTAACGGTTCAACAGAAAATAGTAGCTCGCCAAGTGATTATCAAAATCTATGAGATAGGGAAAATCCTTTTCAACGGAAAGCAAAGGATTCAGCTCCCCTTCCAATTGTTCATCGATTGCAATAAAAATAGCCTTTTTGCTGTAATAGTGATAGGCTAGGTTGCCCACACTTATACCAGCATCGTCGGCAATATGTTGCAACCGTACATTGATCAACCCCCGCCCGTTGAAGAGTTGTATGGCCGATTTTAATATTCTTTCCTTTGTGGTGTTCATGTTACTAAAAGCGTTGTAGTATTAGCAAATTCTGGGCAATTGCTCCCCTACTAGCATGTTTATGACTCGTTTTCCCCCAATGGTACTGGAAAGGATTACCTGTTTGGGATGATCGTTCGTTATTTTCCCGATCACAGAGGCATTCCTGCAATGGTCCATTGTTTTTAGTTTGTCTTTGACCCGTTCTGCGATAGACGCATCTACCACGGCAATGAAGATACCCTCGTTGGCCACATAGAGCGGATCTAATCCCAATATCTCACAGGCGGCATACACCTGCTCATGAACCGGTAGCTCTTTTTGATAGATGTCCACTCCGTATGCGGAATCCCTTGCCATCTCATTTAAGACCGTAGCCACACCACCCCTGGTCGGGTCTCGTAAAAGATGGATGTCGTTGCCGAATTCATCCAATAGCTCCTTCACGATATAATTTAGGTTTCGGGTATCGCTCTCAATAATGGTTTCGAATTCCAGACCTTCTCGTACAGACATTATGGCTATACCATGGGTTGCCAGATTATCGCTCACTATAATTTGATCGCCCGCTTTTATATGTTGAATTCCAATTGCCGCTTTGTCATGTACCGTTCCTATACCCGATGTATTTATGAATATTTTATCGCCCTTGCCCCGTTCCACAACCTTGGTATCTCCTGTCACGATTTGTACTCCCGCATTTTCGGAGGCAAACTTAATGGCGACTAGAATTTCCCAAAATTCGGTCATTTTCAATCCTTCTTCCAAAATAAAACTTAGGGAGAGATACTTCGGTATGGCTCCGCACATGGCCAAATCGTTTACCGTGCCGTTTACGGCAAGTTCTCCAATATTGCTATCGGGAAAGAAAACAGGGGAAATTACAAAGCTATCGGTAGTAAAGGCTGTTTCACCTGATAAATTGAGAATGGCCCCGTCATGGCGCTTGTCTAAATGTTCGTTGTGCAATAAACTGAATACGCCCGAATCTAAAAGCCGATTGGTCAATAGTCCCCCGCTCCCGTGCCCTAAGGTGATGATATCAAAGTCCAATCGGGGCATTGGACACGAAAGTAACATGCTCCTATTTTCCTTATTCATAAGTTAATTGGTATTTGCTGCCATAGTTTCGATCGCATTGCTAAAATGATAATACGCTGCACAGGCCCCTTCCGAACTTACCATAGGTGCCCCTAAGGGATTTTCGGGGGTACACTTCTTACCAAATTGAGCACATTCCTTTGGTTTTTTGATGCCTTTGAGCACTAAACCTGCAATACATTCCTTGCTTTCCTCGACTTTAGGAATGTCTACCTTGAATTTTTCATTGGCATCGTAGGCCACGTATTCGGGCCTCAACTCAAAACCGCTGGCAGGTATGGTTCCTATACCACGCCATTCCCGGTCTTTGATGCAGAATATTTTCGCAATCAATTCTTGAGCCTCCCGATTTCCTTTGGGGCGAACGACCCGACCGTATTGATTTTGTAAAATCGCTTCACCCCGTTCCAATTGTTGAACGGTCAATAGAATACCTTGTAATAAATCTACAGGCTCAAAGCCTGTGACGACCATGGGAATTTTATATTTTTCTACCAAAGGAAAATATTCGTCCATTCCCATGATGGTACATACATGCCCAGCCGCCAAAAATGCGTCGATATGGCTATCATCGTCCTTAATTACAGCCTCCATGGCAGGTGGCACTAAAACTTGGGAGGCGAGAATGGAATAATTTTCCAATCCCATGGTGTACGCCTGAAAAACTGAAAGTGCGTTAGCCGGAGCAGTAGTCTCGAAACCTACCGCAAAAAATACGACCTCCTTATTAGGGTGGTCCTTTGCCAGTTTTACGGCCTCCAAAGGAGAATATAAAATGCGGACATCAGCTCCATTGGCCTTGGCCTGCAATAGACTCTTCTGAGATCCCGGCACCCTTAGCATATCCCCAAAAGAACATAATATCACGTCTTTTTCTTCAGCTAGGTATACCGCCTTATCGATTAAATTCAAGGGAGTAACACAGACAGGACAGCCGGGTCCGTGGATCATTTGTATTTTTTTTGGCAACAGACCGAGAATGCCGTTTTTTACCAAACTATGGGTCTGGCCACCGCAGACTTCCATAATGTTCCAAGTTTGGGTAACCGTTTCTTTGATTTGGTCAAGGTATTTCTTGACCAGTTCGGCATCTCTATACTCTGTTAGAAATTTCATTTTTTTTGGTTCTTTATGGTGTAATACATCAACTGTCCGAATGAAATATTCTCGTCATTTGGGGAAAGGTCTTTATGAAAAAAAAGTTCAAAGTCATCTTTGAGGTGTATTAAAATCAAATCGACCAAAAGGCTATTTTGAAAAACGCCCCCGCTAAACGCAATTTGCTCAATTTTCAATTCTTGGGCTACAAAGCCTATCAATCGCATTAACGAAAAATGGAATTTTGCGGCAATAAAATCGTTTTCCTTTCCATTTAATATATCATGTACAATACCGCGCAGCAAATCTTGCGTCGGAATCGTATTAAGATACGACTTTTTGGAAAAATAGCATTCATCCATCTGCACATTGTCGGTGTCAAAATAATCTTGGGCCAAAGCTTCCAGTTGCATAGCGGCCTCACCTTCGAAAGTTTGTTTGTCCATAATCCCCAAAAGGGAGGCCACTGCATCAAATATTCGGCCTACGCTGCAGGTTTTCAGGTTTTTGGAATTCCCTAATTTTTTCTGGTAGACTTGCCATTCCGTCGCACTAAATTTATTACGTAATAACTGCGCTGCCCTATCGATGCTCCAACAACAAGAAAGGGCCGAAATACGAGGTTCTTTGGGCATTTTATCTCCCAGTATAGCATCAAAATAGGTAAAATGGGCCTTTCTAGAAAAACGGGAATCCTTAAATACAAAAAACTCTCCGCCCCATAGGTGTAAGTCATCGCCATATCCGTTACCATCCCATATAACCCCCAAAATCGGATTTTCACTTTTAAGCAATCTATTTTCTCCCAATACCGCGGCAAAATGTGCCAAGTGATGTTGTATTTTAAAAAAAGGAACATTCAATTCTTTCGATAAAGTCATACCGTAACGGGTCGAAGGATATTCGGGATGCATATCGGACAAAATGATATCGGGATTGCATTGTAGCAGGTGCAAAAAATGACGAAGGGTGCCCGTATAACTTTTTTCGGTTTCGAAATGTTCCAGATCTCCGAGATATTGACTCACATAGGTATTGGTATTATGGTGCAAACAAAAGGTACTTTTAAGCGATGCTCCTGTTGCCAATAATGTTCCTTGGGGCAAGTCTAACCCTTCGTTGAAATAATTAGGGGCCAGCCCTCTAGACCTTCTTATGATAATACGCTGTTTTTTGTATTTGGAATATTTAAGGACACTGTCATCCTGGGGCATAACTATTTTTAAGTTATGTGTCAACCTGAAATCATAAACTTGGGAAAGTTCCGACTGAACTTTGTCGTCTTTAAATAGAATAGGTGAATTGCTCATATTACCACTCGTAGCAACGAAAGGCCGTCCGAACTGTTCAGCCAACAAGGTATACATAGGCGTGTAGGGAAGCATTACACCCAACTGGTTGCTTTTCGGGGCGATGAGCTCCTGTGCGCTATTGCTGTCCCTTTTTATAGATCGAGCCAACAGAATCGGGGCGATGGTACTATCTAAAGTTTCGATTTCCATAGGATCAAGTTCCACATCCTTTAGAAGCATCCCAAGATTGGGATACATGATGGCAAAAGGTTTGTTAGGACGGTGCTTACGTTTTCTAAGATTTTCAATGGCTGCGGCATTAGCGGCATCACATGTCAACAAATACCCCCCAATTCCTTTGATAGCAACGATTTTTCCTTGTTCCCAATATTGGATTACTTTTTTTAAGGCCAGTTCGGGATCGCGACTAATTACCCTTCCCTTAGAATCGCAAAGAAGAAGTGGTATTGCACAATCGGGACAAGAATTGGTTTGGGCAAAATATCTTCTATCATGTAGGTCGTCATACTCTTGTTCGCATTTTTTACACATCCGAATTTGTTTCATGGACGTATTTTCCCTGTCATAGGGCAATTTTTGAAGGATGGAAAAACGCGGGCCGCAATTTGTGCACGATGTAAAAGGATAATTAGAACGCCTGCTTTCGTTTCCTCCCAATTCTACTTTGCAATCCTTACATAGGGCAAAATCGGGCGTAATATTTAAATGGGCTTTAGTTTCTAAAGTTCCGCGAACAATTTGAAAATCCTTAAATACCTTTGCCGGAATTTTTAAAATGTGATGTTCGGTAATTTTGGAAAGGGTAGGAGCCTTGGAGATTAGCCGATCGTAAAATTCATATGCGTCTTGTGGTTCGGCATTAAATTCCAAATGAACACCATCGGTAGTATTTGAGACCCATCCAGCGAAGCCAAATGACGTAGCTGTACGATGAATAAAGGGTCGAAAACCTACCCCTTGTACCAGTCCCCTGATGTGAATGTGCCAAGTGTGTCCCAATACTTTATGCTGATTTCATACTTTGAAAAGATAGGTAACCTTGGTTAGCTTTCAAAGCCGGAATCTATGAAAATGAAGGTATTTTGGCGCAAACTGAACGGGAGCTTTGGTAAGTATTCGGGACATGCGGCGCTAAAAGTCGTTTGAATCACTTTCTTTGAACGTATTATCAGAAGCTAAGGACTATTATTTTGGGAGACTAGAGTGCCATCTTTTTTAGCAGTCAAGACTTTTTGATTGTTATAGACAGGATTTTAAATCAAAGTGAACTTGTTGAGAATGTCTGGTTCGTGCGCTTTGGTAATCATTTAATCAATGGATTTCCCCGAGGCTCTGCCTCGGTTGTAGCATCGATACTATTTAGTATCCTTGCCAAAATATAGGAGTCAAGAACTAAGAAAAAAAAAGTCTTGTTTCTTGGTTCTTGTAGAGTGGTAACTGAGCTTGTCGAAGCGCAGCGGTCTTGTTTCTGATACCTCGATGGCGCTGCCTCGAGGCAGTTCATTTCAAAGTTTCTATATAACACTGGTCTCCTACACTTCTTTCATTGAAGTCATAGATAATTTTTTTAGGGTCAATCAATATATTTTTCTGGAGGTATTTTTAATTATATGATGCGACAAAGTATCATTTGTAAAATAAAAATTATGAAGACATTGCAAGATTTGTTCGAACATCAATTAAAGGATTTGTATAGTGCCGAAAACCAATTGGTGCAAGCACTTCCAAAAATGATCGAAAACGCGAAGGACGACAAACTCAAAAAGGCCTTCACAAGCCATCTGGAGGAAACTAAAAATCACAAAAAAAGACTCTCTGAAATTTGCGAAAAATTAAGTATCAGTCCATCTGGAGAGCATTGTAAAGCTATGGAGGGCCTAATCAAGGAAGCCGAAGGTTTTATCAAGGAAGATACCGATGGAGATGTAAAGAACGCCGGACTAATTGCCGAAGCCCAACGCATAGAGCATTACGAAATCTCGGGTTACGGTACGGCGGTTCGTTACGCCAAAGAATTAGGGCACGAAGATATTGCCAAAAAACTTCAGGAAACATTGGACGAAGAGTACAACTGTGACGAAAAATTGACCGATTTGGCCGAGGATCGTTTAAACAGAAAAGCTATCGAAAAAGCATAAGGCTATCGAAAAAGGAAATAAGGGCCATCCCTTGTCTGCCCGACTTAGGTTCAACTATATGGCTCAAGTATTGGGCCAGGGCATTTCAGGGGATTTTTTGCCACAACCGGAATTGCGAAAAGGCAATTCCCACCTCCCCAAAGGGTAGGAATAATCGGAAACCCGGGGCAGACCCACAAAAATATTTCGCTAAAAAAACATAAAATCAAAACGCAATGAAAGACAAGAAAAATAAAATAGAAAAAGGCAAGCAAAACAAAACAGAAAAAGATAAGCAAAACAAAATAGAAAAAGACAAGCAAAGTATTGGTGAACAGGCCATCAATCACAAAGAGACCGATGGCAAGAAAATAAACCATCAGGTCAAACAGCGACAGGAAAAGCATCAGCCTAGAGACAATGCCTAAATAAACGCTATATCAAGTACTAAATAAAACCAGCCCATAAGCTGGTTTTTGTTAGTATAGTAAACGCGTTCACGTCGCCAATGCAGAGGCCTCTTGATGTTCTTGATACGCCTTGGGGCTGCATTTATATTTCTTCTTAAAGATTTTAGAAAAATAACTTCTACTCGTCAGGCCTATGCTATATACGACTTCTGAAATATTCAAGTCGGTAGTTTTAATTAAATGTTCTGCAGCCAAAATACGTATATGCCTAATGTAATGGGTTACGGTCTGACCATGCATTACACGAAAACCCTCTTGTAATTTGGAGGACGAGAGACTCGATCTTGAGCATAACGACCTGATGGTGTATTCGCGTTCGGGATAATTCTGTATAAATTCAGAGAGGTCCTTTATCATCTCCATTTCCCTTTTCGTTAAAGAGCCGGTGTTGGCCGATATATTTTTGAGATCGTCTGCATGTTGCTGAATTTCCAAAGCCAGAATCATGTTGACCAAAGCATCTTTTAACAATGTTCTTACAACACCATCATACGACACCGCCTTCAATTGCTTGATTTTATCGGCTATTTTGAGATTGTACGACCCAATGTATGCAAAGTTTTTGTGCGTGTCCCCCGACTTGAATAGCTGTCCGATTTTGCTAAATAGTGCCGTATTTCGATGCGCTTCGAACTTACCACATTTCGTTGACACCATTATCATGTTGATTTTATAGGAGTTGCCCTTTGTAAAATGAAATACATTATCGGATTCTTTAGAGCTTCTTAAAATCGCCGTCTGAAACTTTTCAATATTTCGGGTCGGGCCATCGGTACAAAAACTGTGTTGCAGCGCATCTTCGGACGCGTAGGTAAAATAGATAGGACATTCTTGAACCGATCGATGAACCATTTGTAAATCGTCATGGAACATCATATCATATTCAAGGTATGCTATCCCATTTTTGAGGTTAACATAAGATATGGTGCCGATACCTAATTCATTATCCAGTTTTAAGCTGTATTCCCCATTTATTTTTGTAAGGTTGCCTCCCAAACCGTCATTGATTTGTTCAATGATAGGCGGTGCAGATTCGATTTTTAACTGTATAGTATTCATGTCTTTATTATTATAGCTAATTTTAATACTAATAATTTTTGTTAC
>JBBSKR010000144.1:0-9172 GCA_038256135.1 Flavobacteriales bacterium
ACCAAACTTTTTTTAAGGGTTAATTACACCACTAGCTATATATCCATTCTTTTCGGTGCCTTATGTTTTTTTGTTCTAGGTATTACAGAGATTATTCCGTTTTTCCTTATTGGATTCGGGTTCCTGAATTTACTCAATCTTCTTTATTACCGGGTACATAAGAATATTTTACCAACCTTTAATTTTTCATCCATCTTAGCGTTGTTCTGCTCCTTTGTAATAACCGTATACAGTGGCGGTATTTATAGTCCTTTTATCTTCCTCATATCCCTCATCGCCTTTGGCGGATTTATTAACAGCAGTAAATATGGAAGAATTTACCTGTACACTATCGTAGGGCTCATCCTTTTGATCTTTACCCAAACCTTACCACAATTCACGATTACCAAAAACGTTGTCCCAGTTGCATCCGATGCCGTGTTTAGCCTTATTTCTATTTTATTCGCTGTTTTTCTACTGGGTAATATTTTTGGAAAAAGTCTATTGAAAACGTATAACGCGCTGTACCATTCTAAAAAGGCAATGGCAAATCAAGTACAAGAAAAAGAAAATTTGTTGAAAGAGGTACATCATAGGGTAAAGAACAATCTACAAACGGTATCCAGTTTATTAAGTTTACAAGCCCGTAACGTTGAAAATGGTCCCATGAAGGGTCTGCTAATGGGTACTCAAAATAGGGTGATGGCCATGGCCATGGTTCATGAAATGCTGTACATGCGAAATGATATCAGCCACATAGAATACAAATCTTACGTACAGGAATTAAGCGAATACCTGATACGTTCTATAAAAGGAATCGAAAACAACATTGATTTAAAAATTAATATCCCGGATATAAAATTAGGAATTGATACTGCTATACCCTTAGGCCTCTTAATCAACGAAGTACTGACCAATGCATTAAAATATGGCATTGAAGGTGATGATAAGGGAGAGGTTCATATTGCCCTAAAAAAGGAAACAGAAAATAAAGATAAATATATTCTTGAGATCGGCGATAATGGTATTGGATTTCCAAAAACGGTAAACTATAAAAACACGAAATCTTTGGGCTTGAAACTAATTCGTAACCTTACGCGGCAATTGAGGGGAACCATTGAGCGGGATACCTCAAAAAAAGGAACCAACTACATTATTAAATTCCATGAAATTAAGCAACAACTCATTTCTGTTGCTGAATAAAATGACAGTGTAGTAGTATAACAGGTTCGATATTAGAATAACAAAGTAGTGGCATCTTGGTGCTTTTAGATTCACATTTTCTATATTTAAACGGCTAATTCAAAAATTCCTTTTCATGATTAAACGACTATTGCTTTCTTGTGCTATTACCCTTATTGGTTTTACAGCAATTAACGCCCAATCCCTAGAAGGGGATGGTCCCCATTCCCAATTGATCATAAGGGGCATAATGCTCATTAATGGGACGGGTGCACCGCCACAGGGACCCATAGATATAGTGGTTGAAAACAATATCATTAAAGAAATTCAAGTAGTAGGATACCCTGGTGTAGCCATCGATGAAAGCAAGAGACCAACATTAAAGGCCGGAGGCAAAGAATTGGATTGTAACGGAATGTATCTTTTACCAGGTTTTATAGATATGCACGGCCATATTGGCGGTCAAGCACAAGGTGCCGAGCCAGATTATGTTTTTAAACTGTGGATGGCGCATGGTGTGACCACGGTTAGGGAACCTAGTGGTCGTGGAGTCGATTTTACCATGGACCTCAAACGCAAAAGTGCCGCCAATGAAATTATTGCCCCTAGAATTATGGCCTATACCGCATTTGGCCAAACAAGTGAATCTTTTAACCCACTAAACGATATTCCTATTTCTACGCCAGAACAGGCACGGGAATGGGTACGTGCGAATGCCAAAAAAGGAGCGGATGGAATCAAATTTTTCGGTGCCGAACCGGAAATTATGAAGGCGGCTTTGGATGAAAACAAAAAATTGGGACTTGGATCAGCCTGTCACCATGCGCAACTGAGTGTTGCCCGTTGGAATGTACTGAATTCCGCACGTGCGGGGCTTACATCCATGGAACACTGGTATGGACTCCCAGAAGCCCTTTTCAGCGAACGTACGGTACAGGATTATCCGTTGGACTACAATTATCAAAACGAACAAGATCGCTTTGAGAATGCAGGTAAGTTGTGGGCACAGGCTGCAGCGCCTTATTCGGAGCATTGGAACAACGTAATGAACGAACTTTTAGAACTGGATTTTACATTGGACCCGACTTTCAATATTTATGAGGCCAGCAGGGACCTGCAACGTGCCAGACGTGCGGAGTGGCATGAAGATTATACGCTACCTTCCCTATGGGAATTTTATCAGCCCAGTAAAATATCACATGGATCGTACTGGCATGATTGGGGAACGGAACAAGAAGTAGCATGGAAAAACAACTATAAACTTTGGATGACTTTCATCAACGAATATAAAAATCGTGGTGGACGGGTAACTACGGGTTCAGATTCCGGATTTATATTCCAATTATACGGCTTCGCCTATATCAGGGAAATGGAGTTGTTACGGGAAGCTGGATTCCACCCATTGGAAATTATTCAGTCAGCAACCTTGAACAGTGCGGAAGCTCTAGGAATGGCAGATAAATTAGGTTCGGTCACCATAGGCAAACTGGCAGACTTTGTAATTGTTGAGGAAAATCCCCTTCAAAATTTTAAGGTATTGTACGGCACCGGAGCTATAAAGCTTACCGACGATAATGAGGTGGTTCGTGTTGGTGGTGTAAAATATACCATCAAAGACGGTATCGTCTATGATTCAAAAGCCCTATTGGCAGATGTGAAACGGCAGGTAGATCAGGCCAAGGCCAAAAACAACTATACCATCAAACAACCGGGCAACAAGGATTAGAATTTCCTTTTGTTTACGGGCACTTTAATGGCGCGTAGTTTAGTTTTGTTTTTTGATATAATAGAAATTGTTCCTAGAACAATAAGAGCAGGTATTAATAAAGTCAGTACTATCATAATTCAATATTTGAAATGGTGCTTCGATGCACCTTTTTTATAGGGCAAAGATTATGCCAACTTAGCGTTGTTCCTTTTGGTAATGAAAGCCAATTCTCGAGTAACTCTAGAATTCCTACTTCTATATAATCGCGCTACCGATGTTTCCGAATCGATTGAAAACGTTTTTGTATCGTTAGTATCAGTAAGGCTATCAACCATATTAATACCCATTTTAATAACGTCCACTTTATCATGTTGCTTTAGGTTTTGTGCCAGTACGGTTGCACCGGTAAAAAAGATTATTATTAAGGTAACTACTGTTTTCATAACTCATTGTTGAACAACATAAAGATACCTCCAGACTAAGTAGGATGCCCGCTGAGCCCGCTGAACCGCAGGAATTTTCGGCTAGCGTAAAAATTATTGATAAAACGTAAAAAAGTGCCGACAAATGGTTTTAGACCCAAAACAACCTACCGATTTAGAAGGTAGTTCATCGGGATATTTCATTTATATTATGAAAGGGAATACAGAAAAAAGTATGATTTAAGGTACCGTTAGGGCGGTATATTATACCCTTGAATAGCATGTCGAAAGGGTAATAAATCCGAAAAATAAAAGAGATATTAAATAGTTCGTTTATTTATTTTTTCGCTTTCCGAAATTTTTATCACCACGGGTCTTGGGCTTGGAGTACTTCTTTTTGATAATACGTTTGTAGGAACCCCCTTGATTTTGCTTCTTGTTCTTGTCCGCTTTCTCATGAAAACTGGAACCGCGCTCCTCCTCGTTAATATTCAACGGATTATCACGTTCCCTATGTTTGGGTTGTTCATCAAAAGTGAGTTCTGTAGCCACTTCAACTGCCTCTGGTAGTTCTAGCAAGTCAATCTGCAGAGACATTAAGGTTTCGATAGCTTCCTTATATTCCTCTTCCTTAGGGGTAAATAGTAATATGGAAGTTCCCTCCTTCTCTGCCCTACCGGTTCTTCCGATACGGTGCATGTAGTTTTCAGGATAGACAGGCGTATCAAAATTGATGACATGGGAGATTTCCTGCAGGTCCAAACCGCGGGCCATTACATCGGTGGTTACCAAAATACGGTTCTTACCTTCATCGAACTGATTGATGGACCGCAACCTATAGTTTTGGGTCTTATTGGAATGGATGATACAGATTTCCTCACTGAAAAATTCAGAAAGTTCCTTGAATAACAGGTCCGCACTCCGTTTGCTCGATACGAACACCAATACCTTGTGATATTCTTCTTCATTCTGCAATAAATGCACCAACAGATTTACCTTGGTGTAGAAGTTGGGGGTTGCGTAACCAAATTGGGTAATATTGTCCAAAGGAGTTCCGCTCACTGCAATGGAAATTTTCTGGACCCCCACAAAAAAATCGGTAATGAAGGCTTCGATATCATCTGTCATGGTGGCAGAAAACATCACGTTCTGTCGTTTTTGGGGAAGTAATTCAAATATATTGACCAACTGAAACCTAAAACCTAGATCCAACATCACATCGACCTCATCAATGACCAGCTTTTTAACGGATTTTAATTGAACCGCTTTGGTTAAAATTAGATCGTACAACCGTGCCGGGGTGGCTACCAATACATCGGTCCCCAAGGCCAAGGCATCTTTTTGCCGGTTCATACTGGTACCGCCGTAAACACCCAATACGCGAATAGAAGCATAGGTAGCCAGTTTTTCCGTTTCCTCCACTACTTGCACCACCAATTCACGGGTAGGTACCAAAATCACCACTCTGGGATGTATCTCTTTGGAAAAAGGAAGCAAGTTTAGGATAGGAAGCAAATAAGCAAAGGTCTTGCCTGTTCCCGTTTGGGCGATTCCAACTACGTCTCTACCGCTCATTACCACAGGGAAAGCTTCTTCCTGTATGGGCGTGGTTTCTTGCAGGCCCAATTCGGTCAAGGACTTCAGTAAATTATTGGAAAGCTTTAAATCGGTAAATAAAGGCATTGAAATTGCTTTTGTGTTCTGTTGGCAAAGCTATGTGGATTAGTTGACATTTCGCTATAACTGAACGAATTATCGATTTAAGTTTATTAGCTTGCTAGTTGTAATAGTTATGGGTAAAAAAAGGCTGATCACCGAAAAATTGCATATTATTTAATAAAAATGTGCGTTATCCCTTCCTAGACATTCCCGTATCCATCAATTTGTACCAATTGTGATAACATCAACGACATAAAGCTCTTCAAATTCATCAATTGTAATTTTTAGCTTGGCAGCTGTTATTCAATTATAATTTTATCGCTCCTCTTAGCAATTTGATATCGAAGTGATTTAAACTTTTCTTGAATCGAAAGTAATGTTTGCGGATACCAGCCTGGCGAGACAGGTATTGTTTTATCTTTTAGTAAAAATCTACTGTCTTTTTTTTTGCAATTCAAGAGGAGCACCGTCAATATTCCAATAAAAACTATTTTTTTTTGCATAAAATTATGGTGAGTAAAGTTGTTAGCTAGAATAAAAAGTAATTATTTAAATAATTTAGGCTGCCGGCTAATATGACAAACTTTCTAATTCCCCTCTTTTCGCAATACCTGCAACGGGGGACTATTTAAAACGCCCTTGCTATTGAACAAGCCTATAAATAAGACCATTAGCGTAATGCCAGGCATTACCACCAAAAATGGCACCCAAGAGGGAACAAAAGGCGTGTCAAAAATAAAATAGGCCAATAAAAAGCTACTTATCAATGAGAGCAGGACGCCTACTCCACTCCCCAAAACGCCGAGAAATAAATATTCTAAAGCGTTGATCTTTAAAATCTGCTTACTTTGGGCGCCCAAGGTTCGTAGTAATACACTTTCCCGAATGCGTTGGTATTTGCTGTTGCGAACAGAACCTACCAAGACGATGACACCGGTGAGGATGCTGAAAAAAGCCATAAAAGTGATGACCCATGAAATCTTATCCAGGATTCCCTCAATAAGCGTTGCTACCTGTCGTAAGTCTATAATGGAAACATTAGGGAACTTACGTACCAGTTCCCGTTGTAGGTTGGCAGATGATTTCTTATCCGGGGCATTGGTAGTCAATACGTGAAATTGTGGGGCATTTTCCAGCACTCCGGTGGGAAAGACGACGGAGAAATTGAGTTGCATCCTTGCCCAATCGACTTGGCGAATACTGCCCACCACGGTTTCCATTAATTTCCCTTGTACATTGAACAAAAGCGTATCACCAATAGTTACCAAGGCGTCATTGGCTACATTATCGGACAAGGAAATAGGAATTGGTCCGTTGTTAGGATTCGCACTTTTACGCCACTCCCCTTCCAACAGTTTTTCTGAGCCGATCATCGAATCCCTATACGTAGTTCGAAACTCATGGCTTAAGATCCATTTATTGATTCGCGTGGTGGTATCCAACCGGATATCGTTCACACTTCGATCTTTGACACGCTCCAACCTCATGGTAACGATGGGAATATTATCGATAACAGGCAGGCCCTTAGGTACAATCGTATTCGCTACCGCCTCCCGTTGTTCGTTCTGTACGTCGAATAGAATCAAATTCGGACTTGCTTCACTCGATTCAAATGAGGCCTTGGCCAACAAAAAGTCCTTCGTAAAATATAATGTGCTGATTAAAAAGGTCCCGATACCTATGGCGAGCACCAACACCACGGTTTGGTTATTCGGTCGGAACAGATTCAAAAGACTCTGCCTGGCAGCAAAGCTCCAAGACTTGGGAAAATAATGTTTGATCAACCGCATGAAGACTATGGCAATACCAGCCAAAATAGCGAAGGTCACCAATATTCCTGCTACAAAACTGGCGGCAAATCCCCATCTTCCCAACAACCAGTAGGCAAAAAAGAATACAAAAAGTACAATTGCCACCATGACCCAAATCTGATAAGGCCGGGACTTTTTGCCGGTATCCTCCTGTACGCGCAATACTTGTAAAGGCGATACGAACCAAGTATTTATTAAGGGCGATAGGGCAAACAAAACAGACATACAAACACCTAGTAGTAGCCCTACAATAATAGCCATATACGATGTTCGGATTTCTACCTGAAACGGTAAAAATTCCTGCAAAATCAACGGAAAGGATTGTTGTAAGACCAACCCCATGGCCGTACCGATTACTCCTCCCAATAAGCCCATTCCGGCAATCTGAAAGAGGTAAATCAAAAAAGTCTGTTTTCGGGTGGCCCCCAAACATTTGAGTACCGCGACCGCTTTGAGTTTTTCCTTGATATAGATATGTACCGAACTGGCGATACCTACACACCCCAGTAATAGCGCGATAAAAGCGACCAAATTCAAAAATCGACCCACATTTTCGTAACGCCTTCCCAAGCGCTGACTGGTATCGTTATGGGTATCCATATCGGCATTTTCAGCATCTAGTAACGGATCTACCCTTTTGTTCAGCGCCTTTAAATCGGCATCGGTATTCTTAAAATAATAGTTATACTCCAACCGGCTACCCTTCTGTAGCAGACCGCTTTCTTCCAAAAACCGGAACGGCACAATAATCGGCGGTGCGGCGGTGGCACCAATTCCCGTACTACCGGGAGCGGTAATCAAAGAACCGATGATCGGAAACGTTGTTATTCCCAATTTTACGCTATCGCCAGGCTTTAAATTATACTGTAACATGGCCGTAGCATCTACCAAGGCACCCCCTTTTTCCTGGTATTGGTCGGCCGCGTTGGCAGGCTCGGTTTCCAATTGCCCATAGAACGGAAAGTTTCCTTCTATACCACGCACCTGGACCAATTTTGTTGCTCCATCTTTAATAAATGTCGCCATAGAGGCAAAATTGATTTCCTTTGCATCTGCACCTCCTAAGGAATCTATCAATTCGGTTACCCGTTCATTCGCGGGCTGGTTACTGTCAATAAGAAAATCGGCTCCCATCAAGGCCTTGGATTGCAACCCTATATTTTCCTTTAGGTTATCACTGAAGGACTGGATCGATACAACGGCGGCTATGCCTAAAATAATGGAAGCCATAAACAAGAGCAGACGCTTGCCGCTGGCCTTGCCATCTCGCCAAGCCATTTTTACCAACCAATTGAATCCTGCTTTTGAAGTTCTATGTAGGTCGCTCAAGATATCGCTGCGGTTTCATTGAATACTATCTTCCCGCCCTTGAGTCGCAATACATGTTGGTTGCGGTTCGCCAATTCAAGATCATGCGTGACGATGACCAGCGTAGTGCCCATTTCGGTATTCAGGTCGAATAATAATTTAATTACCTTTTCCCCCGTTACCTCGTCCAGATTACCTGTGGGCTCATCCGCGAAAAGAATTGACGGTTTATTGGAGAAAGCCCTTGCAAGAGCCACCCTTTGTTGTTCACCACCCGATAATTGGGAGGGATAATGACTATGCCTATCGCCTAACCCAACCTTTTCCAGAAGCTCCAAGGCATCCTTGATAGCATTAGGCGCTCCTTGTAACTCTAAAGGTACACTTACATTTTCCAATGCCGTCAACGTAGGCAACAATTGAAAGTCCTGAAAAATAAATCCTACTTTCTCGTTTCTTAGCAGTGCGCGCTGATCTTCGTTCAATTCGCTCAAATCGTGCCCACAAAGCGTTATACCGCCCTCATCTATTTGATCCAAACCGGCGCAAAGTCCCAATAAGGTGGTCTTACCACTACCGGATGGTCCTACAATGGCAAAGCTCGCGCCTTGTTCAATATCAAAGGAAATATCATCCAACACCGTCAAATCTCTTGATCCACTTGTATACGTCTTCCTTAGGTTACGTACGTTTAATATCTTTGTCATAAATCATCATGCTACAAGCGGACAAAATAAGCAAATGATTTGGATTCTAATAAGATGAGGCTATGTTGAAAGTATTAAAGTTTCGTTATTTTTTATGGGCATTGGTGCTGATTGGCTGTGGTGAAAACCCAGAAAAAAAGCAAGAGGACACGAATACAGAAGATGCTACCGTTTCCGAAAATGAGGTATTCGGTACCGATAAAAAAGTAATTCTTTTTTATGGAAACAGCCTAACGGCCGCATATGGTCTGGACCCAAAGGAGGGATTTCCCAACAGGATACAGCAGCGATTGGATTCGTTGGGATTGGAGTATAAGGTTATCAATTCCGGATTGAGTGGGGAGACCACTTCTGGAGGCTTGAATCGATTGGACTGGGTGCTAAACCAACCGATAG
>JBBSKR010000145.1:0-9149 GCA_038256135.1 Flavobacteriales bacterium
CCATATGGCAATTTGGGTAAAATTTATCCTTTTAGACAGCCTCTTTTATTTTAGTTTGATATAATCTATTTCTAGACTAAAGTCTTCCTCTTTATTGTTTCCGATTAAAATGGCTATTTGTGCCAAAAAATCACCGTGAAAGTTTGGTAATTCAATAGAATCCCCTCTAAAAACAGGCTGCATCCGATCAAATGGAATAGTGATGATTTCCCAATCCTTTTTGGAAATAAAAGTATAGATATAGGAATGTCTTTGATGGTCACTTGATTTGCAACGCATTTGGTATTTTTTGCCATCGCCCTTTAATCTAATTTCGAAAGCGGAATAATCCTTAACCTCAATACGGTCCAAATTGAACCTTACCAAACTAAATCCCCCGTTATGTTCTAATGAAACATGGCCGCTAAAAACCCCATTACCATCTTTATTAGTTTGTAATAGCCCCATTGATACCCCACCCATAACGTCATCATCGATGATTTTCCATTGTTCAAGACTGGAACTTTCAGAAAAATCAAAAACGGTAAAAGCGTTGCTCATGGTATAGATGGTTTGAATTGAATCTTTGATTGGCAAGGCTCAAAATTAGGAGAACTTTGAAAAAAGTAAATACTCTAATAGGAATTATTTTGACTGGAAAGAATAGGTTTGGACAGAAAATTCTAATGGTATGGGCAGTTAGCACTACCTTAGCCTATTACTACAAAAAAAGGAATAGAATATACCTACAATATTCGATTACTAAAAATTAAATCGTAGCTCTTATTGGAAGCCTTCGGTTTTTGAATTTTTTGGTTTTCAGTTCATTTTGCAAATTTTGATTGGCAACATAAGAAATAGTCAAAAGAACGGTGACAAAGACCATACAGGTAGCTAAAAGTAGATAAATCATAGTAGTTGTATTTAAAAGTCATCTTATTTACGATAGAAAAGAAAATAGGTTTTCCCGTTTATCGAAAACAACTAAAATTGATTATTTTAAGGGGCAACGAGTATAGGAACTTATCAGAATAATTCAATACAAGCAATCGATATTGCTGGGCATTGGGTAGAACGATAGCCTATATGGACGTAAGGTATTGTACTTATTCCAACTTACGGTTCTAATTTTTTCATCTCATTTGCAACTGCTTTTTCAGCGTTACCCTGTTTTTCCAAAGCAGCTATTATACTTGCATGATCATGTTCCCTACCTTGTGACAGTTTTTTAACGGCCTGAATATCTTTGATAATTATTTCAAAACCAACAATTCCATTTACCTGTCGCATTGTTTTTGTTGACATGTCATTTAATGAAATAGGATGCTCTGAAGCCTTTTCATATTTAGCTACCAAGGCATCCAACGATTTTAGTAGTTCCTTCGAATTTTGAAGTTGGATCAAACCGTAAACATGAACGGCGATATAGTTCCAAGTAGGTACTTCTTCATGTTGGTACCACGAGGAGGATACATAACTATGTGGCCCATTGAAGATGCAAAGCACCTCCTCACCATCTACTAAGTTTTTACTTTGTGGATTCGCTTTGGCAATATGGCCGACCAGAACTTCCTTCCCTGCAGAATTCATGCCAATTTCCAACGGAATATGGGTACCCCATGGTTTTCCATGAACGGTATTGATTAAAATGCCAAAACTATGGGCTTGCAGAAAGGTTTTGATTTCCTCCCTATCGTGATTTTTATAGTGCTCCGGGATAAACATTGCTTTTTTCTTTTGAGGTAAATATACTCGCTTTTCCAAAGCCTCTTAATGAGCAAAATATTTTATGCTTTGCGTCAAGTAAATCTGCGGTATTTGGGTACTTTACTAATGAACTTAAATATATATAAATGCCATTTATAACAAACAAAAAAGCAAAAGAACAAGTCGATATTTTTTATGAGGATTATGGTACCGGACAACCCGTAATCTTGATACATGGGTGGCCATTGAGTCGAAAATCATGGGAACAACAGGTCTGGAAAATAGTGGAAGAAGGTTTTCGATGTATTTCTTATGACCGTAGGGGTTTTGGAACATCTTCCGCACCTTGGGATGGATATGATTATTCCGCTTTGGCGAGTGACCTCAACGCCATCATTGAGGATTTAAAATTGAAAGATGCGATAATCGTCGGCTTTTCTATGGGCGGAGGAGAGGTTGTTAGATATCTAACTGACTATGGGTCGGGCAAAATAGCAAAGGCAGCTTTGATTAGCTCCATTATTCCTTTGGTGGAACAGAAAGCGGACAACCCCGATGGCGTACCTGAAAAAGATTTGAAAGGAATTATAGATGCGTTGCAGAAAGATAGGGTAGGATTCTTGAAAGAGTTCAGTAAAGGGTTCTATAATTATAAAGAGAACAAGGGGGATAAAGTAAGTGAGGCCCAATTGGACTATGACTTTACCATAACATCATTTGCATCGCCTAGAGCAACCATTCAGACAGCATTGGCTTGGATGCATACCGATTTTAGACCTGAACTTAAAAATGTTGACGTACCCACTTTAATTGTACATGGTGATGCGGATGGTACCGTACCTATAGAAACTACTGCGAACCAAGCTGCAAAAGGGATCAAGGACAATACTTTTGAAATTATCAAAGGAGCTCCGCACGGACTGAACGTTACCCATACCGAGGAACTGAACAAAATATTGATTTCTTTTTTAAAGAAGTAAAATTAGTTCCCTAAATAGTTAGAGGTTATCTAAAAAGGTAAATTTTAACCCTATTGTCATATTGAGCGCAGTCGAAAAACTTTAAAAATCAAGAAGTTGAAGCTATCGACTGCTCGAATTGACAGGGATTTAGACTTTTTAGACAATCTCTTTTTTATGAATACTACGAACAAAATAAATAATGAAGTTTGGTTTGTCCCAAAGGGTAATTATTGTCATTCTTTTTGTTTTGGTTCTAACGGGCTGCAAGCAGATAAGGAAGGTATCGGATATAATCACTAAACCGTCTGCCAGGGAACTTTACGCAAGGGAATTTGAACAGGATACCACGCTACTTCATTCATGGCAATCGGAATTCCGAATAGCGGAAACGGATAGTTTACACGTTACCTTACCGTATGTTGAAGTAGGTAAATACTTTGCCAATAGAAACGTTGTTTACAGTTATCAGGCTAATCTTCAAGCGGGAAGTATCCTTCATATCAAAACAGTAACGAATGTTTTTGGCCGTCGTATTTTTTTGGATGTTTTACAAAGAAAACCCGATAGTACCTACTCCCATTTGAAAAGCAATGCTATGGGAGAGAATGAATTGGCAATGCGTATTGAAGAATCTGGGGCCTATCGGGTTGTAATTCAACCAGAAATTTATGCTGAGGGAAAGTTTGCACATCAACTATACACCACCCCGAGTTTTGGGTTTCCAGTAGCTGGAAAGAGCCATAAGGCCATACTAAGTTATTGGGGTGCCGAAAGGGATGGAGGCAGCAGAAGTCATCAGGGAGTCGATATATTCGCGGAAAGAGGAACTCCAGTAATTGCCGTGATAGAAGGCAGCGTTAGTGCTGCAGGTAATAGAGGTCTGGGTGGTAAACAAGTCTGGTTACGTACCGGGTTCTTTGGTAAATCGCTTTATTATGCACATTTAGATAGTATCATTGTCAAAACTGGATCGAAAGTTAAATTGGGGGATACCCTGGGATTTGTAGGCAACACGGGAAATGCACGAACAACGAGCCCTCATTTACATTTTGGAATATATGAATCAGGTAAAGGGGCTATCGATCCCCTTCCGTTCATAAAGCAAACGGAACTGCCAAATTACCAGTTTATGGAAGATGTTCCCGTAATTATAAAGATATCTTCAGCAATTGCTAACCTAAGGGATGCGCCAAACGACAAAGGCTACAAAATAGGTGAAGCGGTTAAAAATGACACCCTATTGCTACTTGGCTATACGGATAAATGGGCACATATAAAATCTAAAAAAGGTCTCAAGGCATTTGTTCATAGAAGCCTAATTTCTGTTCCATGATTTTCAAAAGTCCATACTCGGTTTTTCTAATCTATTGAAATAGCGGCGAATACCGGTAAATGATCAGAAATATGTTTATTGTTTCCCATACGGTCATCAATATGAAGATAGCTGGTGACGGTAAAACCATCCACAAATACATAATCGATCCGCTCGTCCAGAATTCGATCAGGGTCAAAACCATTAAAGGTTCCCGTAGGTCCGTAAAATGATTTCTCGGTTGCCCGTTGACCGTCTGTCAATTCTTTTTGAAGATATTGTATTGGGTCTTTGTTAGGAGTAAGGTTCAAATCGCCCATGAGTACCAGTGGGAATCCAGCGGTATTGATTTCCCTTATTTTCGAGATAATCAGTTCAGCCGATTTTTCACGGGCCAATTTGCCAACATGGTCAAAATGTGTATTAAAAACCCAAAATCGTTTTTTACTATTTCGTTCTTCAAATAGTCCGTAAGTGCAGATACGTTCCATAGCCGCGTCCCAGCCCACCGAGATTTTTTCCGGAGTTTCGGATAGCCAAAAGGTTTCACTCTGCAGTACCTTATATTTAATGGTGTCGAATAGAATAGGGGAGTATTCCCCTTTTTCCTTGCCATCATCACGCCCTACCCCAATAAAGCGATAATGGTCAAGCTGCGCTACCAAATAGGTCAATTGATTGTGTAAGACCTCTTGCATTCCAATAATACCGGCTTCGTAATGTTCCAACAAATTTACCATAGCCACTTTTCTATCGTTCCAGTTGTTTACGGTATCCCCTACATTATCGTATTTTATGTTATAGGTCATGACACGTACATCTTGACTGTGACCGCTTAGAAACAGAAGAAAAAATCCTAAATGAAAAATCAATTTTTGTGTTTTCATAAGTTACTCGGTGTCTTTGTATTTTTCGAACCAAGCCAATACACTTGCTATTTTTGCGATTAAATTACTTGGTCTATTGGCAATACCGTGACCTTCACCGGGGATACGCACCATAGCGGTTTCCACACCTTCCAATTTCAATGCGGTGTAGAATTGTTCCGATTCGGCAATGGGGGTCCTGTAGTCTTCCTCACCGGTCAATAACATGGTTGGGGTGGTAACATTCCCAACATAGGATAGGGGAGAGCGTCTAAAATAATTTTCTGAATCTTCCCAAGGTTTTTTACCAAACCAATATTTTGAGAAAAAGGCAGCACCATCGGCGTAAAGTACAAAGCTGCTCCAATTGATGACGGGTTTAGCAACTACCGCAGCTTTAAAGCGGTCCGTTTTACCCACGATCCATGCGGTCAACACGCCGCCGCCACTACCTCCGGTAACAAATAGGTTTTTAGTATCTACATACCCTTTTTCAATAACTGCATCTACGCCGCTCATCAAATCCTCGTAATCATGGTTGGGATAGTCATGGTGGATCAAGTTTCCAAATTCGCCTCCATAACTTGTACTTCCCCTTGGATTGCTGTATAAAACCACGTATCCTGCCGCGGCATACGCCTGTATTTCTGCACTGTAAACAGAACCATAACTAGAAAAAGGTCCACCGTGGATTTCCAAGATAAAGGGATATTTTTGGTTTGGGTCGAAGTTGGGCGGGGTAACGATCCAACCTTGGATCTTACGCTGGTCAAAAGAGGATTCCCACCAGATTTCTTCCACCTTGCCCAAATCACGGAAAGAAAACAAATCATCGTTTACAAAAGTGAGACGTTTAGAACCTTTTTTATCAGCCACGGCCAAATCGGAAGGATGCTCGGTGCCTCCGAGGGTGAATGCAAATTTTGCATTGTTGGAAACGGTAAAGTCTGCCGCGTTATACGGCCTCCCTAGTGATAGTCCGCCAAGACCTTCAACGATGGTCGTTACTTTTCCATCCAAAGTGAGGTGACCTATTTTAGAATCTCCTTCATCATCGTATTGAAAATAAAGTCCCTTACTATCATCCGCCCATTGCGCATTGGCAATATCCCGATCAAAACCACCGGATAAAAGTTTGCTGTTGGATCCATCGGTATTCATGACATACAGATTGGTTATTTGATATCCCTGTAGCGCATCATTGTAACCGGAATAAGCTATTTGTTTTCCATCCGGCGAAAGTACAGGAGAGTCATCCGGACCGTAACGTGAGGTTAACGGAGTAACTTGTGCCGTTGAAAGGTTAAGGCTATAAATTTCACTATTTGCCGGTTCGAATGCCTCATCCGGATTAAAATTGGCTGAAAAATAAAGCTGTTTATCATCCTTTGACCAAATGGGCGCACCATGGTCAAACTTCGTTGTGGTCAATTGCTTGGGTGTTCCGCCATCAGTGGAAAGGGTGAATAATTGGTCGTGGCCTCCCTTGATATATCCCTGCCCGTCGCCTCTGTAATTCAATTTATCAATGTAGGTAGGTGGAGTGTTCCAATTGGCGCCTTCCGGTTTTAAAGGGAGCTTCACGATAGATTCTTCCTTTTCGGGCACGAACATGGTGAAGGCCAGGTATCGGTCATCCTGGGACCAACTTACTGCTCCTGGGACCTTTGGGGTATTGGTTAAAGGCACTGCCTCCTTGGTATCTACCCACATCATATATAATTTCACTTTATCATCGGCCCGATCGGATTTAAAGATGATTTTCTTTCCGTCATGCGACCATCGTGGATATGAGTCGTTCTGGCTTCCTGTAGTTAAAGGTCTATTTTGTGATCCGTCAAAATTGATGATCCATAGATTCGAAAGGTTTTTATCGGTCATGATATCCTTAAAATTTCGTACGTAGATGATTTTACTACCGTCCGGTGAAATTTGCGGTTCGGAAACAAATTCCATATCGAAAATGTCCAACAGCTCTAAAGGACTTTTATTTTGGGAGACCAGCGGTAAGGAAACAAAAAGTAAAATCGGCAGCAATAATTTTATGTTCATTAAACAACATTGTTTTTGGTTACTTTATGAAAGTACATAATTGAATTGTATTGTTGGGGAAATATATCTGAAATTCCACGTTGTGGACAAGGGGAACTTTATTGAAGTCTCTTACCATTTGGTAATCGCTATTTAGCTTACCTTACCGGGGAACAATAAATGAACCTATCATGAACAAGACAGTCAAAACAATTCTCCTACTCGTAGGTGTCATATTACTGATTTATGGTATATATATCCTAATAATGCCCGAAGCTTCTCTGGACCTAGGTATTTTTAAAGTGGAAGAGCAAGATAATACCAATGCCTACATCACCATTGCTTTAGGTATAATCGCATTAGCGGTATCTTTCATGGGTGGCAGAAAATAGTGACTCGATTTAGTTTACCTATCCTTTTTATAATCATAAACCAAATGTAATTCTTCCGTCGGTACGCTTCGTGTTCAAGGTCTTTTGTATTTTTGGCATATGGAACGAAACGGTTACTTACATCAGATACATCCCGTACTTCCGGTTTTGGATGTTGTGGAGGCGTTGGATTTTTATGTCAACCGATTGGGATTTAGGATTGCTTTTGCAGACGATTCCAAAAATCCGAAATATGCGGGTATCATTAGGGATGCCATTGAGATCCACCTACAATGGCATGATGCAAAGGAATGGGAGGTTGAGATAGACCGGCCCATGCTACGGATCGTTACCCAGAATATAGAATCTCTATATGAGGAATATGGGGAAAAGGATATCTTTCATCCCCATACCCTTTTAAGGGAAACGGCCTGGGGCACAAAGGAATTTGCTTTTTATGATCCTTTTAAAAATGGATTGACCTTCTATAGAGATGTTTGAGGTGAATATTCATAAGTAATTGATTTACAACAAAATAATAAAAAAATGAAGGTGTTATTTATAGGGGGAACCGGAAACATTAGTACACCCAGTAGTCGGTTGGCCATTGAAAAAGGAATAGATCTCTACCTTTTAAATAGGGGAAAATCGAGCGTAGCGATTGAAGGAGCCCATTCCATAATTGGGGACATTAATAAGCCAGAAGAACTTACCGAACTAATAAAGCATGAATGGGATGTGGTGGTCAACTGGATCGCTTTTACTCCGGCCGATATAGAACGTGATTTGGAATTGTTTAGAGGAAAAACCAAGCAATATATTTTTATCAGTTCCGCTTCCTGTTACCAAACCCCGCTGAATTATCCGGTGATTACCGAATCTACTCCACTTTGTAATAACTTATGGGACTACTCACAGGGTAAAATTCAATGTGAAGACCGTTTACAAAAGGCGTATAGGGAAGAAGGTTTTCCAATAACGATCGTACGGCCTTCCCTTACTTATGACACGGTAATTCCCATTGCTATTGGCGGATTTAACAAATACAATACCGCCGACCGGATTTTGAAAGGAAAGGAAATCATCATCCATGGCGATGGTACCTCCCTTTGGACAGTGACCCATTCCGATGATTTTGCAAGGGGATTTGTGGGCTTGTTGGGCTTGACACCGGCCATTGGTCATGCTTTTCATATCACTTCCGATGAGGTCTTGAGCTGGAACATAATCTATAAAATAGTTGCCGATGCCCTAGGTAAGGAGGCTAAAGTGGTCCATATTGCATCGGACTTTATCTGTAAAATAGAACCTTCATTTACCGGAACTTTGCTGGCTGATAAAGCGGAAAGCGTTTTGTTCGATAATACTAAGATCAAAACGTTTGTACCAGGTTTTAAGGCTACCATCCCTTTTTCAGAAGGAATAAAAAGAACGCTGAAATGGCTACAGGAAAAACCGGAACGGCAGCATATAGATGCTGAAACTGAGCTTAAAATTGAGAATGTAATCAATGCATATACCGCTCTTTACCAGAATAAATCATTAAAATAATAGATGACCCCTAGAAGTCAATTCAAAATATGTAAAATGAACCTAATAAATAATTATCCAGTAGCTTGTTGAGATAGCGCTCCGCCGCAGGGTATTATTTGTCTGAATGGAAAAGCGCATTGGTTTCTTTTCTTAGATACGCCAATTCCATATGTCTAAAATTATGTTTGTGTACGGCCGGTTCAATTTTTTATATATTAATATCCTCGTCAACCTTTTTTGAACTCTGAAAAATACAATAATTCTTGATGGACCTTGTCCGTCGATTTCGGAATTGGCCCGACAATTTCAACCTTCTTTTCCAACCGGATAATTGTATCAAAATAAGGCTTGATTTTTTACAGATAAAAGCAGTGGGCCGTCTCGAAAG
>JBBSKR010000146.1:0-9084 GCA_038256135.1 Flavobacteriales bacterium
GTCAACTTAACGGTATATCGGAAAGCTGACAACAAGACTTTTGAAGTAAAGGTAAAGCGTGGACTCGTTCCTTTGAAAAGTGTTGATGCTTTCTATATGCTTACCAAGGATATTGGCTATATCAAAGTGAACCGATTTGCCGAGTCAACGTTCAAGGAGTTTAAGAAGGCGTTGTGGGCCTTACAAAAAAGGGGGGCAAAGAAATTGGTTCTTGATCTTCGCGATAATCCCGGGGGATATTTAGGCATGGCCGAAGAAATGGCTGACGAATTTTTGGAAGAGGGAAAACTTATCTTGTTCACTAAGAACAAAAAAGGAAATATAGACAAGAGTTACGCAACCGATGAGGGTAGTTTTGAGGATAAGCCTATCTACGTTTTAATCAATGAACGGTCGGCCTCGGCAAGTGAAATCGTAGCAGGTGCTTTACAAGATAATGACATTGGCACCATAGTAGGTCGTCGATCCTTCGGTAAAGGATTGGTGCAACGCGAAATGGCCTTGGGCGATGGTTCCGCTGTTCGTTTAACGGTATCGAGATATTATACCCCAACTGGTCGAAGTATTCAAAAGACCTATGCAAAGGGTACCAAGGATTATTACCAAAGATTTACGGATCGTTACCATAGTGGAGAAATGATCTCTGTAGATAGTATCAAAGTAGCGGATTCCTTAAAATTTGTCACTCCAAAGGGTAAAGTGGTTTATGGAGGCGGCGGTATCATCCCAGATGTATTCGTACCAATTGGCACCAATGAAGAGGAAGCCGTGGAAAGTATGGATAGTTTAGGCTTCCTTTCGTTTTTTGTGTTCGAACATATGGATGGCGATAGGGAAAGATACGCCCAATATTCCCAAGAGGATTTTGTGAATGATTTTCGGGTAGATGATATTCTATTTGAAAAATTTGTGCAATATGCGGTGGAAAGAAATTTAAGAATGAATTTTTATGATTACGATGACAGCATTAAACAGTATTTGAAAGCGGCTATCGCAGAGCAATTGTTCAACACCAATATCCATGCTAAATTGAAAGCCGATGAAGATCCAATGCTAAAGAAGGTACTTGAATTGGATCAAAAGATTGTAAAACAGCAAGAAGCTGCATCCATTAAATCTAAAAACTAATCCTCGTTTAGCTTATCCCGTACTTTTTTACTTGCCACAAAAACCAATAACAATACTATGGCACATAATGATGCCATGATGCCGATTAATGCAATGGTACTGTTCTTTTCAAAGGGATTGCCAAAATCTACCAAGGTCACGTTATAGGCAATAAGCCCTATGGCGATGATTATGAAAATGATGGATAATGTCCTGCTCATGTACAAATTTTTTATAAAAATACAACCTTCTGCCTTGTTAGAAAAGTTGGTTGATGTTAGTGGTGAATAATTTAACCGCGATTGCCAATAGGATGACCCCAAATACCTTGCGTATTATATTGACCCCATTTTTCCCCAACATTTTTTCAATTTTTACCGATGATTTAAGTACAATGAACACAAAAATAACATTGACGATAATGGCTACGATAATGTTCTCAACAAAGAATTCGGATCTAAGGGAAAGTAATGAAGTCAAGGTACCGGCACCAGCGATAAGCGGAAACGCAATGGGAACAATAGAGGCACTTTCCGGTTCATCGTCCTTATATAAGGTAATGCCAAGAATCATTTCTATGGCCAAAAAGAAAATGATGAATGCACCTGCGACGGCGAAAGAGTTGACATCTATACCTATAAGCTTTAATATTTCCTCACCAAGAAACAAAAAGGCGACCATAATACATGCGGCTACAATGGAGGCTTTTTCAGATTGAATATGGCCAACCTTATTTCGAAGGCCGATGATTATAGGGATACTTCCAAGAATATCGATAACAGCGAAAAGCACCATACTGGCAGTAGCGATTTCCCTAAGGTTAAAATGAAATTCCATAATGCAAATTTTTTGCAAATTTACGCTTATAGATATCCAATTGGATGTTTATTCCTAAATAAATCTAAGGCCTATACGCACCAAAAAATGTATCTTGCGGCGTTCAAATTAAACCATGTTTCAACTAGGGAAAACGATAGTATCGGAGGAAATCATTGAAAATGATTTCGTTTGTAATCTGAGTGCTTGTAAGGGCGGTTGTTGTATCGATGGCGAAGCAGGCGCGCCGATAGAAGACGCTGAAACCGAAATATTGGTGGACATTTACGCTAAGGTAAAGCCATTTCTACGACCGGAGGGCAGAAAGGTAATCGAAGAGCTGGGCGCTTTTGTAAAAGGGGAAGATGGAGAATGGGAAACCCCATTGGTCAACGGTAGTGAATGTGCCTATGTTATTTTTGACGAGCGTAAAACAGCAAAATGCGGTATAGAAGAAGCCTATAATCAAGGGAAGATCAAATGGAAAAAACCGGTTTCATGTCATTTGTACCCTATACGGATAAGGGAATATAGTCAGCTTACTGCGGTAAATTATCATAAATGGAATATCTGTGATCCTGCCTGTGCCCTTGGCGAAGAACTCAAAGTGCCGATCTATAAATTTGTAAAGGAGGCCTTAATCCGTAAATTCGGAAAGTCTTGGTATGCGGAACTGGAAGAGGTGGCGAAGCAACATCTTAAATTATAGGAATATAAAGTATGATTTGAGTGCCTGTAGGCTTATTCCGATCATCAAACTTATCTATAATTTCGACATGAAAATTATTTTCATAATCGCGTGAGAAATTCGCCAATCGCTCTTTGGTGATATCAATACCGACCGATTTTCTTTTTAAAACTTTTCCGTCCTTTATCTTTTCCGCAGCATCGCGGCCAACACCATCATCGTTGATTATAATTTCAATAAAACCATTCTTCCCTTTCCTTACTTCAAGTTTAATATTCTTGTCCCCGTCTTTAGATGAAAGCCCGTGCCATAGCGCATTTTCCAAAAAAGGCTGTAAAATCAAGGAAGGTATTTTAACGGTGTGGGTATCTATATCATCCTTTATTTCAATCGTAAAGTTGATTTCATTTGAAAACCGAATATTTTCAATGTTCATATAGAGCGCAGCGGTTTCCAATTCATCCGCCAGTGATATTTCCCGTTGTGAAGATGCCTCTAGTATTTTACGGACCAATTTTGAAAATTTATTAAGATAATGGACAGCGTTCTTTTTCTCATTGTTGATAATATATAGTTTGATCGAGTTCAACGAGTTGAACAAGAAATGAGGATTCATTTGACTGCGTAACATGCTCTGCTCCAAGGTCAAAAGTTTTTTATCGGCATTCAATTGGGATTGTCTGTATAGGATATAGAGAATACCGATGAGCAATACCAACGAAATGGCTATAATGATCAACATGGTCTTGTTCTTTCTTAGCCTCAACTGAACAGATTCATATTCTTCCGACAGTCTTTCCAATTGATTGGTCTTCATTTGGTCTTCATATCGAATAATCATATCATTAACATACCGAAGATTTAAGGAATTTGTGATTCGCTCCTCATACTTTTTCGATTCTTTATAATAGCTCATAGCTATTTCGTAGTTGTCTTGCTTAATCCACAGTTCAGAGAGAAACTTATTGGCTTCGGCAATCTCAGAATTGAAATCATATGTTTTAGCCAAGGAAAGCCCTTTTTCCAGATTTTTTTGTGCGGTATCGTAGTCACCTAATCTTATTAAGGCCCAACCAAGGTTAATATAAATCGTTGTAATTATTTTTTGGTCACCTAACGACGTGGCTCGCTTTAAGTTCGTTTGGAGGATATCGATAGCTTCAGGTATCCTGCCAATGTGCACGTATACATGCCCAATACTATAATTGCAAATAATTTTTCCTTTTTCAGAATTGATAATTTCATTATACACCAACGACTTTCTGAAGTTTTGCAGGGCAAGCTCCAATTTTCCTTGGGCTTCATAACATTCTCCTAGATTTTGATGGTTGATGGCCAAACCAAGCTTGTTATCCAATTCTTTTTCCAGAACCATGGACCGTTCAAACTTTTCAATGGCTAGGTCAAACTGCTCCAACATTTGGTAAATATTACCGATACTGTTCAACGAAACATTAATACTGCGTTTTAGTCCTAAGCTTGGCTCGGGTACCGTTTCTGCCAGTTCCAGAGCTTCTTGGCTATAATCGAGGGAAGATTTTACTGCATCGGTTCTTCGAAATACGACACTGATCATATTGAGGCTATAGACCCTAAATTCTATACTGGCGGCTTCCGTAGAAATCTTCAAAGCTTCCTGAAACAATTGTAATGCTTGAGGATATAAGGAAATATCACGATAGATTCTCCCTAACTGATTAAGGGCATAAGCTTGACCATACAGGTACCCTTGTTCTTTGGATTTTTTGTCAACATAGCGAATCAATGTACTGTCCCTTCTATATTTTCTTAAGACTCTATCCAATTCTTGATAGGTAACGGGTGCAGCCGTGATTAAACTATCTATCTTATTTTTAAAGGTTGGGGTGATTTTTTGGGAATAGGTAAGGTTTGAAATCAAGAACAGCATTAGACTACAAATTAGTAGTCCATACATATTCCTGAATGTTGCAATTGGAGCGAAAAGTATATGTCTTGCCTTTAAATTGGTCATAAATCGAATCACAACAAATCTAGGAAATCTGATTTTTTCTGCCTTGAAACAGGAATTTTATGGTTTGATTTGAGGATCACATACCCATCTGTTTTCAAGAATTCCTTTATTTTGTTGAGATTGATGATATATGAATTATGTATCCTAAAAAAGGAATCGGCCGGTAATAGTGCATTTACTTCTTTTAATTTTTTGGTCAGCACTATTTTTTGTCCATCCGCAAGAAATATAGTGCTATAATTTCCATCTGATTCTGCATATAAAATTTCATCGCTCTCAAGAAAAAGTAATTTTCCGTCAGTATTTAGGATAATTCTTTTTTGTGTTGATTTGGAATTAAAGTTCAGCAACGCCATTTCCAATTTTTCTACTGAGAAATTTTTTGATTTGAACTTTTTTATTTTGACCAGGGTTTCTTCCAGGTCATCGGTATCTATCGGTTTTAAAAGATAATCCAACGCTTCGTTTTTTATGGCTTTTAGTGCATATTGGTTGTAAGCTGTAGTGATTATTACGGGAAAGTGCTTATTGGTAAGCTTGTGAATAAATTGAAACCCATCCATGGTAGGCATTTCAATATCAAGGAAAAGGCAATCGGGTGTATTTTTTTCTAGGTAAACCAACGCTTCATGCGGATTGGTAAAGGAGGCGACAACATTGATTTCATCACTAAAATTAGTGAGCTCCCAAGTTAAACTTTGGAGTGCCTTTATTTCATCATCTACAATTACAGCTTGTAACATAAAAGAAATGGTATCAAAGTAGAAAGTTAGTAAAAAATAGGGGCTTGAAGAGCTGCCTGGGATAATTTTGTATCAATGGATAAAATTTTGGTATAATCGGTAAAAATGTACCTAAGAGTGATTCTATTTTAAAATAAGGCATTTAGATAGAAAAATTGTTCAAAAATGGTGGCGACGTCAAGTAAATTATAAATCAGAGTTCCGTTTACACAAAAAAAGGGACAGGTTATACAATACTCAAATAGGTGTTTTCATCTTAATATACCTTTAGCATAAATGCATGTAGGACATCAAATTTTATATCATGAAAAAATGCGTCATAATGTTTCTGTTATGGATCATCGTTTTATTGGTTTCATCCTTTATCTGGAATACAGATGAAAAGTCAAATGAAAATGTAATGGTAGCACTTGAATTAAAAGATAAGCCTGTAAAGTAATCCATAATTTTAGTATCCACATCGATTGTATGTATATGTTTCAAATAGCAAGTAAGTCTTTAAGGTTATTTATTTTTGGAGTAATACCGCTATTTCTACCAGCTAGTGGCTCTACGGAGTATATTGACCGTCCTTTACTTGAAAAGGGAACCTACCAATTTGAGGTTTCCGGAAAAATAACCCAAAATCTTCATGGAATGGCCTCGTTTCAACCTATTGCGCAAGAGGATGGCCAAGGGGAATTTTATAATGGACTTAAATTGAATTTTGAATCCAATAGTGATTCCGATAAACATATTATAGCATTTGCCGTATCACAAAAATCAGGGGAAAATAATTTTCTTACAGGAATTTATAAAATAAAGAATGTAGAACAGTTGTTCCACAGTTTTGAAGGCGTCTATGGTTTTGTGGATTTAGGTCGGCAAAATGAGCTGCCTTTTTTTGTGAATGAGGGAAACATAGCCATTTTGGAAAAGAGTTATGATGGTCTTGTAGGCAGCCTAGAAGTAAAATTCAAAAATGCTGATGGGGAAATCTTGAATGTTAAAGGTTTTTTCAATGCAAATTAGAAAAGTAAAATCAAGAGAAGTACGGTTCTTTATAAAATAATGTATGTTATTTTATATCTGATGTTTTGAGCGCCAAAATAAGTGGGGTATACGGCTTGTCCGTAACATTACGATCTAAGAAAAGGTTTCGGGGGAACTACCTTTATTAGAGTTGGTGGGCATTTTTCATTATATGAGCATTAGTGGGGCCGTACAATTTTGATAACATCCACAAGTACTTTACCTTCTGTCATTTGAGATAAATAAACCGTATAGTATGCTATTTTATACTTCATGGTTTATAAATATTTTGTTCCAAACTTAATAAAGTTACCTTGATAAATCTTTTGCCCTAAAGGCAATGGACATCACATGCGAACCTAGATTTCAACATTTTGTGTTAAAAACTTTGTAACTTAAAAGGTAAAACGGCCATTAGAAATTGAATGCATTTTTGAATCTTTGTTAGTCTCGACAAGAAGGTAAAAATCACCTTCTTTACAACTAATTTTTTAAAAACTATAATTATGTCCACAGCCTTAGAGCCTATTTTGGAAGCAAATGATGACCGCTTTGTAATTTTCCCCATTAAACACGATGATCTTTGGGAATGGTATAAAAAATGTGAGGCTTGTTTCTGGACCGCTGAAGAAATAGATCTTCACGAAGATCTAACGGATTGGAACAATAAGTTGAACGATGACGAACGTTATTTCGTAAAACACATATTGGCCTTTTTTGCCGCTTCTGACGGTATTGTAAATGAGAATTTAGCCGAAAACTTTGTAAGTGAAGTGCAATATGCAGAAGCAAAGTTCTTCTACGGTTTTCAGATTATGATGGAGAACATCCATTCTGAAACCTATTCGCTTTTAATTGATACCTACGTCAAGGACGAAAAGGAAAAGAACATTCTTTTCAAGGCATTGGAAAACTTCCCTGCCATTAAGAAAAAAGCTGACTGGGCCCTAAATTGGATTGAGTCTCCTAGTTTTGCAGAACGATTGATTGCATTTGCCGCTGTAGAAGGGATATTCTTTTCTGGAGCATTCTGTTCTATATTTTGGTTGAAAAAGAGAGGTCTTATGCCAGGCCTTACCTTTTCCAACGAATTAATATCCAGGGACGAGGGTATGCATTGCGACTATGCGGTTCATCTGCATAACAAACATTTAATGAACAAAGTTCCAAAAGAGCGGATTACTGAAATCTTGACCGATGCCTTAGAAATAGAGCGTGAGTTCATCACAGAATCATTGCCGGTAAGTTTGATAGGAATGAATTCTAAACTAATGACCCAATATCTTGAATTTGTAACAGATCGTCTTTTGGTGGAGTTGGAATGTGACCGTGTTTATAATTCGACAAACCCATTTGATTTTATGGACATGATTTCCTTACAGGGGAAAACTAATTTCTTCGAAAAACGAGTTTCTGAATATCAAAAGGCTGGGGTTCTAAACAAAGATAAAGATGAGGATGCGCAGAAGATAAGTTTTGACGCGGACTTCTAACTTAATAATGAATACGCCTCTTTACCAAATAGTAAAGAGGTTTTTATGCCTCCATTATAAAATGTTAAAAATATCAACATAGTAACCACCAAGAAAATATATTAATTCTAAAACAATTGTAGCCCCATGTATGTAGTTAAAAGAGACGGAAGAAAGGAAATGATCATGTTCGACAAGATCACAGCCAGAGTACGAAAATTATGTTATGGTCTTAACGGACTTGTGGATCCCTTAAAGGTAGCCATGCGCGTTATCGAAGGACTTTATGATGGGGTAACTACCTCAGAATTGGATAACCTGGCCGCGGAAATTGCCGCGACCATGACCACTACCCATCCGGATTATGCAAAATTGGCTGCACGAATTTCCGTTTCCAACCTACATAAAAACACAAAAAAGTCTTTCTCGGAAACAATGGAGGACCTATATGTCTATGTGAATCCAAGAACGGGTAAAAAAGCGCCTCTTTTATCAGATGAAGTACATAAGGTCATTTCTGAAAATGCGGAACTATTGGATTCTACTATTATTTATAACCGGGATTTTGGATATGATTATTTTGGATTTAAAACCTTGGAGCGTTCGTACCTATTGAAATTAAACGGTAAAATAGCAGAACGTCCCCAGCATATGTTGATGCGTGTTTCCATAGGGATTCACCTTAACGATTTGGAAGCAGCCATAGAAACCTATGAGCTGATGTCCAAAAAGTATTTTACACATGCTACCCCAACGCTATTCAATTCAGGTACTCCAAAACCACAAATGTCCTCTTGTTTCCTTTTGGCTATGAAGGATGATAGTATCGACGGTATTTATGATACCCTAAAACAGACCGCTAAAATTTCCCAATCTGCAGGCGGTATAGGCTTATCTATCCATAACGTTCGCGCTACCGGTTCTTATATTGCCGGCACCAATGGTACATCAAACGGAATCGTGCCCATGTTGCAGGTATTTAACGATACGGCTCGGTACGTTGATCAAGGAGGTGGAAAACGCAAAGGAAGTTTTGCCATTTATATGGAACCCTGGCATGCGGATATTTACGAGTTTCTTGATCTAAAGAAGAACCATGGTAAAGAAGAAATGCGCGCAAGGGATTTGTTTTATGCCATGTGGATTTCAGATTTGTTCATGAGAAGGGTCGAAGCAAATGAGGACTGGACGTTGATGTGCCCTAACGAATGCCCTGATTTGTACAATAGACATAGCGAGGAGTTCGAAAAATTA
>JBBSKR010000147.1:0-9081 GCA_038256135.1 Flavobacteriales bacterium
CGTTTACCCTAATATTAAAAGCTAAACTAAAACAGATTGTAATGATGCCCATCTAGTAGTTCCAAATTTCCCAGGCCTTTTCAGCTTGATATTCCAACATTCTAAACCCATTGCAAATGGCGCTACCATTTGCTTTACCAGTTTTTAAAAAGGTCGTTTCTTCTGGGTTATAGATAAGGTCGAATAACAAATGTTTTGAATTGATCTGGTTGTAGGGAATATCAGGTTTTTCTTCAATGTTGGGAAACGTACCCACTGGGGAACAGTTGATAATCAATGTGTGTGCTGTTATCATGCCGTCATTTAAATCGTGGTAGGTAAAACCATTTTTCTTACCACTTCTTGATACATAGGAGAAAGCTATACCTAGTTCATCAAGTACGAAAGCTACCGCTTTAGAGGCTCCGCCGGTTCCTAAGATCAAGGCTTTTGTATGATGCGCTTTGAGATAGGGTTCCAATGCTTTTTTAAAGCCGAAAGCGTCGGTATTAAATCCTTTTAATCCTGCTTTATCAACTTTTATGGTGTTGACGGCACCTATTTTTTTGGCAGTTGCATCCATCGTATCTAAAAAAGGAATTACCTCTTCCTTATAGGGAATGGTTACATTAAGCCCTTTGATGTTTGTCGCGGATTTAAAAATGGTTGGGAATTGTGAAATAGATTGGATATCAAAATTTTCATAGGAGTGGTTCATCAATCCCAAATCGTTGAATTTCTTTTTAAAATAGCCTCTTGAAAAGGAATAGGAAATGTTTCTTCCTACCAGGCCGAAATTAACTTGTGCTTTTTCTGTTTTTTCCATACCAATCTAAAAGTAATAAAATACCAATTCCCACTACAATGAAAAAAATTGCAATCCAGTTCTCTGTGGTGGACATATCTGGAAGAAAGCGTTCATAGTTTATAATGATTTGCTTATCATTCGAATCTAGAAGAACTTTTCCGTCCAGGCCAGTTTTGTAAATCGTCTTTTTCCAAGGCCAGACTACACCCAAAGATCCTGTGATAAACCCTAGAATGGTGGCGGTGGTGATGTGTTTGTAATGCTTCAGAACAAAGCTTAGCAAGTGGGATAAGGTTACGAGCCCTGTAGCGGAACCCAAGGTAAATACGGCCAATATTTTCAATGTTCGTAGACGTACAGTATTGGACATGAAACTAAAATCCCCTACAATTACCTCTGAAAAGGTATCATACAAGGCATTGACCGAATCAACCAGAAGCAATACATAGTTACCCAATAAAATCAATATAAACGATCCGGAAAGGCCAGGTAAGGTCATACCGGAAACACTGATTATACCGCAAAGAAAAATAAAAAACAAATTGTCATTTTCTTTTGCAGGACTTAAAAAACTTATGGCAATACCTACACTCAATCCAATTAACGCAGCGGTAAAGGTTTTCTTTTTCCAATAGTCAAAATCTTTGCCTATATAATAAATGGATCCGAGTATCATCCCGAAAAAAGCTGCCCAAACAAAAAGTTCTTTTTTTATTAGAAAATAGTCCAGAATTTTGGAAACACTAAAATAACTAACGAGCATTCCAAATATGAGCAGGGTTAGGAAGGAGCCATTTATATACCGGTAGAAACTTTTAAACCTACCATTGATAAGAAGTTTAAAGGCTTTAATATTTATCTTTTGTAGGGAATAAATAAACTCTTCATAAAAACCACCAACAAAGGCTACGATACCGCCGGATACACCTGGAACTTTATTTGCCGTACCCATGCAAAGCCCCTTTATAATGAGGAAGAATCTATCCAAAAAGGTACGGGGATGGTTCATGTAGGTTTGCGCTTACTTCTTGGAAGCTGTTTTTTCCAATATAAAAATAAGGGAAAAACCTATGATAGCGGCTACAATGGCAAATGATAATTGATTATCTCCTTCAAATGCAAATGGGGAGATATTTTGATCGACAATAATTTCTTTTTTACCGATTTGAATTATTTCAGTAATATTTTTCCAAGGCCATATTTTATTCAAGGACCCTAAAATGAACCCTGTTAAGATGGCCAGGGTAGCATCCTTATAATTTACGAACAACCATTTTAAGAGTTTTGCGAAGCTCAAAATACCGAATAAGGCGCCTAGCGAAAAGGTTATAACGATGCTTAAATCCTTCTCATTCACGGCATCTAAAACAATTTTATATGATCCAAGTAAGACTAGTATAAATGATCCCGATATACCTGGTAAGACCATCGCACATATCGCAATTGCGCCAGAAAAGAATATGAATGGAAGACTCCCCGTACTGGATGAGGGTGGAAGCGTAGTAATGTAAAATGCACTTAGCGTACCTATAATAAAAAGTGAAATAGCCATAAATCCCCATTTATTAATAGACTTGGCTACAAAGATGACGCTGGCCAACACCAATCCAAAAAAGAATGCCCAGGTAGGAATGGGGTGCTCATCCAATAGCCATGAGATAACTTTTGACAAGGATAGAATGCTGATTAACATTCCAACAAATAGGGCAACCAAAAAATTACCGTTCAATTTTCGCCAAAACATTTTAAACCCTTCGTTCTTTAATATCTTAAAGGTATTTAGATTGACATTATTGATCGACGTTATAAATTCTTCGTAAATACCGGTGACGAAAGCAATGGTACCTCCCGATACACCGGGCACTAGTTCTGCTATGCCCATGGCCATACCTTTTAGGGTAATAAATACGAAGTCTATGAATTTTCTATTTTCCATGGCATGTAGAACCCTCTCTAGGATGCTTTATTGTACTTGGTTACAATTTTTTGGGTCCATTCAGAATTGCCGAATTCAGGAAATTTTTCAGTAAAAAGGTGTAATTTTTTTTGATTCTTATCCAGTATCAACGCATCCATCAGCATTATTCTTGCATTTATCAAATCGTCGGCAATAAGTAGATATCCAACTGACTTATATAAAATTTTAAGACTCTTCGGATAAAATTCCCTTCCCTGTGCTAAAATCTCTGCTGCTGCCAAGGCCTCTCCGTTGGTATGAACTACATCGGCCCATTTTAGCCAAGTATCCAAATCGTAATTTCCTAGGTCAACCGTTTGTTTGAATGCAAAATCTGCTTGATCAAGATTGCCCAATGCGGTATGAATTTGAGCACATTTTTTCCAATACAAAGGGTTTTCGCCGTCTATGTTCAGCGCTTTGTTAATATAATAGACCGCCTTCTCATAATCCCTGTTGCTATAGTAAAAATTCGTGATGGCCAACCATCCCTTATCCAACAAGGGATCTTCATGCACGGTTTGATAAAAATAATATTTTGCCATTTCCGTATCCTTCAACTTTTCATAGCATTTACCTATTCTTAGGTACGCATGTGATGTTGGATCTTCTATAGAGGTTGTGGTCTCATAATTTTCAATGGCCTCTTTAAATCGACCGAGTTTTTCAAGGACTTTACCCTTTTCAAAATAAGCACCGATAAAAGTATCGTCTGAGATAATGGCAAAATCAAATGCGGCCAAAGCCTCCGTATACATTGCCTTATAATAATATTGTTTTCCCAATTGATGCCACGCAACTTCGCAGTAGGGATTTTTTTCCAGATAATCGTTTAAATAGATGATGGCACCATCATAATCTTCTAGAAATTCAAAACAATACACCACGTTATAGAGCGATGAATAGTCCTGCTCGTCAAACTCAACACATTTCATAAAGCTTTCCTTGGCCAGTCTAAAATCGTCCATAAATAGATATTCCATGCCTAAAAGACTATAGATGTCGAAACTATTAGTGGTTAGGTTGAGCGCTTTTTGAAGGAGTTGTACGGCTCTTTCATGATTGTCCTGTTTGGAATATATATTGGCACGTTGAATATAGATTTCTTCATTTTGGTTATCCAAAAGCTGTAATTCGTCTAAAAGTATTTCGGCTTTTTCAAGATGGTTTTCAAAAACCATAACCTCTACCTGAAGCAATTTTAATTCTATGGAAGCCGGATGTTGCTGCAGCCCAATTTTAATTCCTTTTTTTGCCAGGGAAATTTTACCTTGATTCAGATAGTGGTGTACGATGTCCTCAAAATCTTCTGCATCAAAGAAATAGACATCGTCTGTCTTGAGCATGGATTCAAATTTGGTAATAGGCTTGTCCGATCTCTCGTTAGATTCTAACGCCATAGGAACTTTGTGGTTTTACTATAAAATTAAAATTAAGTGATTGAAAAGGGTTTAAGCCGACAATAGCGTCTATATTATTAACAAATTAGTTAACAAAAAATTGTTATAGCCTATCTAAAACATTCAAAATAACGTCGCAGCCTTCCCGTATCTCATCTTCTGAAATGGTAAGAGGTGGGGAAATACGCACTGCCTTAGGCTCAAACAAAAGCCAGAATAATATAAGGTTATTGTCTTTGGCGCGTAGTACCAATTCATTGGCAGTAGCGGCTGAATCCATGATAAGGGCCAACATTAGTCCTTTACCCCGTATTTCTTTTATTTTAGTATGTTTAAGCAGTTTCTTGAATAGCAATTCCTTTATTAAGGTGTCTTCAATAAGGGATGTTCTCAAAAGTACATTGAGCGTAGCAAGGCTGGCGGCAGCAATTACGGGATTACCGCCAAAAGTAGTAATGTGGCCCATTTTGGGATTTTCACTGAGAGATGCCATAACATCACTACTAGCGGTAAAAGCGCCTACGGGTAGTCCCGATGCCATGCCTTTACCTAGAACCAATATATCGGGAACACAATTAAAGTGCTCAAAAGCGAACAATTTTCCGGTTCGGCCAAAGCCTGGCTGTATTTCATCAAGGATGAGTAGCGCACCCATTTGAGTGCAACGTTTTTTTACTTTTTCTAAATAATTATTAGTGGGTAAAATGAATCCCGCTCCACCTTGAATGGTTTCCAGGATAACACAGGCGGTTTTGTCCGTAATTTTCCCTAAATCTTCTTCACTGTTAAATCCGATATGATAAATATCGGGCAATAAGGGCCTAAAAACACTTTTTCGTTCCTCATAGTCCATAAGGCTTAAACTTCCCATCGTATTCCCATGATAGGCGGTATTGGCCGCAATGATCTGTGATCTACCAGTATATCTACGTGCCAATTTTAATGCCCCTTCTATGGCCTCGGTACCAGAATTAACAAGATAGGTAACTTCCAACGGCCCGGGTAAATTTTCGGCCAATAATTTAACGTAGGTTGTCGCTGGGGCTTGGGCATACTCCCCATAAACCATTACGTGCATGTATTTTTCTGTCTGCTCTTTTATTGCCGCTACAACTTCTGGATGGCAATGGCCCAAGCTACAAGCCGATACACCGGCTACAAAGTCTAAATGGGCATTGCCGTTGGTATCATAAATATAACTCCCTTTGGCATGCGATATCTCCATGCCCAGTGGATAGGGTGAGGTTTGTGCCTGGTATTTTAAAAAATCGTTTTTCATGTGAAATGCTTATTTCACTTTTTTTGGTTTGACCGAATTTTTTGGGTCGATGGCTTTAGTCTTTTTTGGGATATTATTTATAGGGTCCGACTCATTCTGGCTACGTTGTTGCTCTTCTGCATCAATGTCAATGGGATTGTCTATTCCCTTTATCACCACCAGTTCCAAATTATTGTCATCTTCGTCAAAAATATCCTCTTTGTTCAAGATCCGCTCATCGCCACGCCATACGAAACCTTTTAAAATTCTACTGTTTTCAGGCAAGTCTTTTTCGGGGAAGATATCGCCATCGGGATCGGTGAAAAAAGTAAGGTCCTGAATGTCATTTTCTGCCATGACAATCCTTATTTTGCTGCAGACCGTTTTATCGATACCGATGAGTTCATCGTCATCGTTATACATATAGTAAACAACCTCCGTATTTTGAATAAGATCGATGATTTTCAGTTCATTTTCAACAAACTGCCCATATAAATTTATTCCTTTGGCTTGGTTGTATCCTGTCATACTTACACTGTCCAAAGAAATAATAAACGCATTTTCCAATACTTTAAGGGAGTCCAATTGTTCTGTTTCCAAATTGGATTTCAGATGGATGCTATCTCCGGTCATTTGATTGGCACCGTTCCAAATTACCGGATTTTTTATTAGTTGTGTAATACCGGTTTTCTGTTCGGAATGAATACTATCACACTTACCGCTTAAATCGGTTTTGTAAAATTTAGCATTTCTAAAAGCCCTTAATATGCGCTCTTCAGGTTTGCCCGTTACCATTAAGGTATCTCCATGAACATATAAAGAATCCCTTTCCTGAACTGAGATGGAAACAGCTCTTCTGGTGGCAAAAACAGAATCTTTGGCCTTGTAGACCTCGGCATAATGTGCCCTTATGATTCCTTTATTAATCGTGTCCGTTACGGTAATGTTATTTGTGGCCGATGCAAATTCATTGAACTTGTTGAAATAAACACTATCGCCTTCTATGATACGATTATTATAATCTATACGGGTGTTTTTAATGCCGTACCCACTTTCAACTTTGGTATCGTAAAAACCTCTTTCGCAGTAAATCTTATAGGTTTCACCTACAATGGTAGATGGGCCGTACATGTATGCATTTTTAGAAGTGGTATAATAATCAAGTTGTTCAGAATCTAATGTATATTCTGGATTTTGGACATGAACACTATCTAAAAACTGGTATTTTTTCAGCTCCATAAAGTACTTGCCGATCTTGCTTGTAAGGGTATTTGCGGAGTCAACAACGGTACCGTTGTCTTGGTAAAAAGCTTCCTGTTTTTCACGGTCCAAACGTAAAGTGTCCGTTTTTAAGGTCATATCAGAATTGGTCAAGACTACATTTCCCCATGCCTTGGCTAATTTGACGTCTCCCAAGTAATTGATTTTTTTACTGGTCATTTGAATGGAATCGCCTTGCTTTAAAATGACGTTCCCAATAGCTTCCAATCGATTTTCGCGCTGAAAATAAATAGCTACATCACACCAAAGATCGGCACCTTGATGTTCAAATTGTACCTGCCGGTCATCTTTACTAAAGATAGATGCGCCTGGATATTCTACTTCGTTCTTTGTGAAATTGGCCCCGTAAACTATATTGATCTGTTTTGTTCCTCCTTCTACCTGCTTTTGTTGAGCAAGGCCCATATGGGAATAGCCAAAGAACATCAGGAAGATTAAACAAATGGTTTTCAATCTGAAATTTTTTTCAAAAATAGAACTTTTTAAAGGAGGCATATCATGCTTATGATAGTTTTGGGAATTTCTATTTAGCTACGTAGCTACTTTTTAGCCTAATTGTTTATTGATGACCAAGCGATTATTCTAGAGCTAAATAATTGGATATACGGTAATTGAAATCAGACCATTTTTATAATTCCACGGATATAACCAACCGATTCCGATAAGCCATAAATTGCATGGTCACCATCTTTTTCATATTCTATAGCTACCACACCCTCGTATTTGATGTCTTTTAGTGTGGACAAAATTTTTGGAATATCCATTTTGCCATGTCCTATTTCCACATTATTTCCAGTCGGCACTTGTTCGTCTATATCCTTTATATGAACATCAAGGAGCCTGTCCTTATATTTTCTTAGTTCTGCTGCAGGGTCAAGATTTAATCTGAACGTATGTCCGGTATCAATACATAATCCAACGCGGGTATCTAGGTTCTTTATTTTCTCATACACACTTTCTGGTGAAGGAAATATTTTATCCTCGGGACCATGATTATGAATAGCCATCTTTATATTGGTGTCCTTTACTTTTTTCTCGATCAATGGCAGAAGTTCATGATCCGGCGCCCCGATAATCATGTCAAGGTTGGCAGCCTTGGCATAATTGAAGTATTGTTCAACATCTTGTGGGGTTTTCATGTAAATGACACCAGCCCCATACAAGTTGATGCCGCGGGCCTTTACCTTTTTTTTTATTAAGGATAATGCGTCGTTGCTTGCCTCGTACGGTAGGTGAAAACTCTTAAAGGATACGTCGGTAATGTTCAGCCTCAAAAGTATATCGATGACTTCATCCAAACTATATTTTCTTAAGGTATAGGAGGCTACACCAATTTTTTGCTGATGTTCGCTTTCCGAATTGGGTTGTAATATTGATTTTCGATTTGAAAACGATGTGGTACCCAGCGCTAAGGCTCCTAGACCACTTGTTTTTATAAAATCTTTTCTCGTGAGTCCCATGTTATAGTATCGGTTTTGGTTTTTGATTTTGTTTGTATTTCTGTCCGAAGCCGGAATTATTAGGTTCAAAAGGTTTGTCTAAGGAAACATTTACGCCATCTTTTGGAATGGCTTTTTCTTTGCCCAATGCCCAATATATTCCGTTCAGGGCAATCTTACGTACTTCGGGTAATTTAAAATCATAAGGGTGTCCCAACGTGGTAAAAAAGACCCTGGCTTTTTTACCTGAAGTACCCGTATAACTTTTGGTCCATGCCACCGGATTGTCCAGTGGAAATTTATCTAAATTACCATCGATTTCATGTTGTGATTTTGTCGAATGCCCCATAAGCAAAGGTTCGCTATCTCCTTGTAGTTTCCAATCCCCACCATCAACATGATAAAGCCAAGAATACGCTTTAAAAGGCTTAATACCATTTAAGATGGGGTTGTTTTCTTTTCCTGGTTGCTTAGTGATATCGGTTACCGGAAATTTGCCATCGTCGAAATGTCCGTGGTGTGTAATCCACTGCTGACCAAAGACTTTAGCGGGCCATTCCTCGTTGAACTGAACCAAGTTTGGGTCATTCTTATACATGAAGGCGTGCGTAGCGGTTCGGAAACCTACTATTGGTTTTCCAGATTCTACATACTCCGTAATATGATTTCGCTCATTTTCAGGGAGGTTTCTAAAACGTGTGAAGATGACCATTAGATCGGCGGTGGCCAAAGCTTCCAGACCTTCAATATGATCTGTGCGGTTCGGGTCAATGATCCCTGAACTGTCCAAAGAATATAGAACAGTCACATCGGCATCTAATTCCCTTTTTGCCAATTGAGCCAGCATAGGCATGGATTCTTCGGAACGGTATTCTTCATCCCCCGTTACAAAAACAATATGAGGAGGTTTTATATGTTCAGGAGCTGTTTTTTCTTTTTTCTTATCGCCACATGCCAGA
>JBBSKR010000148.1:0-8994 GCA_038256135.1 Flavobacteriales bacterium
ATTGCAGCAATTTATGATAAGGAATTCTTGAGTTTCTTATCAAAGATGTTTTCACCGATTTTTTGATAGAAAACCTCTGGTTTAAAAGGTTTGGTGACAACATCATTACAACCGGCTGCATAAAAACTTTCCAAACTATCATCCAATGAAATTGCTGTTAAGGCTATGATAGGAATGTCTTGATTGAATTTTCGTATTTCGATGGTCGCTTCCTCACCACTAATTCCTGGCATATGAATATCCATTAAAATAGCATCATATACATTTTCTTTTACAAGGGTAATGGCCTCATGCCCATTATTGGCAATATCACTAGTCATTTCTTTTTTGGATAACATTTTTTTAGTAATCACCTGATTGATTTTATTGTCCTCCACAATCAATAAGTGTAGGCCTTTAAAGTCATAATCGCGTGGCGCAATTTCGAATGAAAAATCGTCCGGTAGGCCATCCAAACTTTTCATTTCTATTTCAAAGAAAAACGAACTTCCTTCCCCAAGGGTACTTTCCAATTCTATTTTACTATTGAATAGGCCTAAAAGACTTTTGACGATGGTAAGGCCTAGTCCGGTACCACCATACTCCCTATTGATTTGAATGGATCCTTGTTCAAAGCCTTCAAAAATACTTAGTTGTTTTTCTTTTGATATACCAATACCATTATCGCTAACCTCAAAATAAATGGTTACCTCATCATCAATCTTATTAAGTAATTTTACAATTACCTTCACTTCCCCACCCTTAGTAAACTTAATGGAATTGCCGATTAAGTTCATGAAAACTTGAGAAAGTTTTAAAGGATCGCTCATAAGATGACCCGGTATTTCCGAATCATATTCCAAGGTCAACTTTGTCTTATTGGCTTTCGCACTTTGCGTTAAGGAGTTCATGACCTCATTGATAACCTTTTTAAGATTGAACTCCATAAGTAGGGGTTCTAACTTGTTGGCATCAATTTTATTGATATGGAGAATATCATTGATGAAATTGAGCAAATATTCACCAGAAAACTTTAGCGACTTAAGATGTTCTTTTTGATGATCTTGTGGGTTTTCTTCCAATAAAAGGTGTGTAAGTCCTGTAACGGCATAAAGGGGAGTTCTGAGCTCATGACTTACGGTAGAAAGAAAATTTGTCTTTGCTTCCATGGCCTGTACCGCACTATCCCTTGAAACTTGTAATTCTTTATTCTTGGTTTGGAGCAGGTCGTTTGTTTTTAACTTTATTTGATTGTTCCGATAAAGGGTAACTGCCAACAGTGAGATGATTATTAAAAAGGCGGCGGTAAGTATTGCGGTAAGTTCGGATCTATTTTGGGATTCTGTCAGTTCCTCATTTCTCTTTTCAAGTTGCCCAATATATTCTGTCTTTTGATCGTCTTTAATTTTATCTGCAGTCTTGGCTTCAATTTTATTCTTTTCAATATTAAAAATGGAATCTTTTAGCTGTACTAAATTTTGGCTGTTGACCAACGATTTTTGATAAAGACCTAATTTTTCATAAACTAAACTCAAAAGTCTATTGGCCTCTTTTACGTCTGCCAAGAAACCATTTTGTTGAGCAAGTAACAGTGCATTTTCCCCATTTTTAACGGACTCGGTTAAATCACCTGTTTTTAAATTTAATTCTGCAAGCATCAGATATGCCTGAGTGGTTAAATACTCTTTCTCGTACACATCTGTATTGACTATAAGCGAATTCAGGTTTTTTGTAGCACTATCATATTTTTCTAGATTAAGATACACCATTGCCTCTGTAAGCAGCAGATTGTTGTAAAAATTTCGGTCGTTATCCAATTTTTTTGCCTCATTGAGCATAAACAATGCCTGAAAATTCTGATTGCTATGGTACAATAGAATTGCCTCAATGTATTTGTGCATGGCGTCACCACCAGGATAGGATATGTCTTTCAACAATATACTCGCACGATCCCAATAAAATTCCGTATCCCCTTTCTTGTCCAGTTTTAGATAAAGTAATGCCAATTCGTGTAAGCTATCGATCAAGCGTTTTACATCTTCGTTTTTTTCGGCTTCATTTGCAGCAGTATTGAGCGTTTCAAGGGCTAAATCAATTTTATCTTGGTTCCTGAATTTCCTGGCTTGGTCAAAATAGGGTTGAATATCTCTCTGAGGAACGGAATCTTGGGATAATACTGAAGTTGTAGCAACCAAAACAAACATTGGTGCCAAAAATAATTGTAGTGCCTTATGTAAAAATAATATTTTCAAATATAGTTTTTACGGTTCATGAAGTTGATCAAATCAATAATTCTACTGCTATAGCCGGTTTCATTATCGTACCAGCCAATAATTTTCACCATTTTTCCTATAACAGAAGTCATTAAAGAATCAAACGTACAAGAATAATAACTATTGTTTATATCGATAGAAACTATTGGGTCGTTCGTGTAGCACAAAATATTTTTGAATTCGTTTTGTGCGGCTTTTTCAAATGTATCGTTTATTTCCTCGATAGTCGTATTCCGTTTCACATTTAATGTAATGTCCGTCAAGGAGCCATTTGGTACCGGTACCCTTATCCCACATCCCCCTATGACGTTGGATAGCTCGGGGAATATTCTGGTCAATGCTTTTGCCGCTCCGGTGGTAGTAGGGACAATGGATTGGGATGCAGCGCGTGCCCTTCTTAAATCCCGGTGGGGCTGATCGTGTAAACTTTGATCCGAAGTATAGGAATGAATTGTGGTTATATAGGCTTGTTCAATTCCGCAAAGGTCATTGACGATCTTGATCATAGGAGCTGCGTTATTGGTGGTACATGAAGCATTGGAAATAATAGTATCCGACGCGTCCAAGGTATTTTCATTAATGCCAAAAACAATCATTTTTATGTCGTCCTCTTCAGGTGGTACCGATAAAATGACCTTTTTAGCACCATTTTTGATATGCATGGATAAGTTTTCAAAATCTTTAAATTTACCGGTACACTCAACAACCAAATCAACATTTTTAGTAGTCCAATCTGTTTTTGACGGATGTGCCGCATTGGATAATAAAATGGGCCTACCATTTATAATGATATGGTTTTCGTCATGGCTGATATTTTCAGCTGAGGTACCATGAATACTATCATATTTCAATAAATGGGATAAGGTTCTTGAATCTGCCAAGTCATTAATGGCGACCACATTAAGATGTTCATGCTGTTGTAAAAGTCGGAAAAGAGTCCTTCCTATTCTACCAAAACCATTGATGCCTATATTTACTTTATGCATTGGTTTACTTTGCGGATATGATGTTTTATAAAATAAATCAACAATGTTATACTACTGATAAAATGAAGCTGACAAAAAATCTAAAATTAAAGTAGGTGTTTGTGAGCCTTATAGGATGATCTTACCAAAGCACCACTTTCTACATGTCTAAATCCCATTTCCAGACCTATCGCTTGGTATTTCTTAAATTGTTCTGGAGTAATAAATTCCTTCACGGGAAGATGTTTTTTCGATGGTTGAAGGTATTGGCCAATAGTGACCACATCTACATTTACTTTTCGCAAATCGGCCAAGGTAGTAATCACTTCGTCCTCTTCTTCGCCCAGGCCTAACATAATTCCAGATTTGGTTCTATTTACACCTTGCTTTTTTAAATAATGTAGTACCTCAAGACTTCGCTCATATTTTGCTTGGATACGTACTTCCCTAGTCAGCCTTTTTACGGTCTCCATGTTGTGGGAAACTACCTCAGGGGCAACGGCGATAATTCTATCCAAATGTTTTTCTATACCTTGAAAATCTGGGATTAATGTTTCCAAAGTTGTATTGGGGTTCATTCTTCGAATTGCCTTCACTGTTTCTGCCCAAATAATAGAACCCATATCCTTGAGGTCATCCCTATCTACAGAGGTAACCACCGCATGGGTGATCCCCATTATTTTTATGGACCTGGCCACTTTTTCAGGTTCTGCCCAATCCACATTTTCAGGTCTACCTGTCTTAACGCCACAAAATCCACAAGATCTCGTGCAGACATTACCTAAAATCATAAAAGTAGCGGTGCCTTCCCCCCAGCATTCCCCCATATTGGGGCAACTGCCACTGGTGCAAATTGTATGAAGATCATACTTGTCTACAAGGCTTCTTAGCTGAGTATATTTCTTGCCTGTAGGCAACTTTACCCTTAGCCATTTAGGTTTGCCTTTAGGGGGTGCAACGTTTTCTTGTAAGACTGTGGACATGCTTAATTTTTAATACAAAGATACGAACTTAAAAGGTGTTTAAAAAGTACAATACCTTAGGAATATATTCGATTAAAATATGCGGGTAAGCAGCTACTTCGATTGGTTTTTATTCGCTATTCTTAATGATTTCGGAAAGTAACTTTTTGGCCCTTAGCAGTTTTACTTTTACGTTGTTCATGGGCTCGTTGAGTTTTGCCGCAATATCGGCGTAGCTCAACTCATTAAAATACCTTAGATTGATGACTTCTTGGTAGTGTGGCTTTAGTTTTTTGATGTCCCTTAATAAATCCGCTAAATTTTGTTCTTGGATCAATTGATCTTCCCTAGACGGTGCCGCATCCAAAACGGAGGTAATGGCCTCGGCATTACCCCTTGAATCCAGTAGACTTTTCTTACGCTTACGAACCAGGTCGATATGAATATTCTTCGAAATGGCAATCAACCACGTTTTAAAAACATAGGTATCGTTATAACTATGTATTTTATCGAAAGCTTTGGAAAATGTTTGAATGGTAATATCTTCGGAATCGTTTTCGTTTTCTGTGCGTTTCAATTGAAATCCATATACGTCGTTCCAGAACATATCCAATAAACGACTAAAAGCAATCTGATTGCCCTCTTTCGCTTTTTGTATGGTAGTTTCTAAATTGTCTACGTTGTTCAAATGCTACTTTTGTATGGTAAAACTTCAAGGAAATTGAATTTGCCCTATTCGGAAATCAATTCTTTCTTGCAGTCTTGATCGCTCGGTAATTTCCCGCACATACCACAAGCTTCGCCATCTTGATTTAGAAAAGGGCTTTGACTTGCGCATGTTCCAGCAAACTTACCGTCTTTTTTAGACCAGATTTTTATTGCGATACCCGCAAAAGCAAGTGCTAACAACCCGATGGTTAAAAATAATAGTTTCATAAACCGATTTTGTACAAAGATAAACAATAAAGCCCCAAAATAGGGGCTTTAAGAATACTTTATAAGAATAGCTAATAGGCTATATTTGCGACAATATTATCCACACTAGGTGATTGGTTGCCTCCTTTTGGTTCTATAGTGATATAACCGATAGCATTATCAGCATAAGGCAGTGCCATCAAATTTTGTTGATTACCGGCTTCCTCAATGATGCCTAAGTTGATCATTTTCCCATTAACCTCTGCCCACATTTGAAAACATTGGCTTTCAGGAATGTTAGGTAATTTACTAACATTGATGTAGGATAGTTTTTTTACGGGATTAATATAAGCAACCGCTTTTAAATCTTTCGCCTTTTGATTGCCCTTAACGTTATATTTTTTTGTCTGGGGATTATTCAACACAATGAATTGATTTCTAACATCTTCCAATTGTTCTTTCATGTTCTCCTCCAGTAACCTTATTTTATTGCTAACAACACTATTTTCTTCTTGTAGGTTCTGGTTTTGATTCCAAAAGAAATAGGAAATACCTGCGAACATTATGGCAGTAATACTTGCGGCAATGGCATAGCTAAAAAATCTTTTTCTGCCGGAACGTTCAGATTTTATTCTCGCATGAATCTTATCTTTTAATCCCTGTGGTGCTTTTACGGCATGCAACTTTGCAAAGGTCTCCAGGTTTTCCTGTAATTCAAAATAAGTATCCCTAACTTCAGGATACATAGCAATGTAGCGTTCTACCTGCATGGTTTCCAATTCTGTTGTAGTCCCTAGAAGATATTTTTCCAGTAAGTCGGAATCGAGAAATAATTTGATTTTGTCTTTCATAATACAAGGTTTAATAGAGTGGCAATTAGCGCTGGACCATAGATTTTGCCTAATTCACGCAATCCTATTTTTAATCTAGACTTAATGGTTCCTAAGGGGATGTCTAACTCATCACTTGCTTCCTGTTGGGTCATTCCTTGAAAGAAAAGGGCTTCCAATACAATTTGGTATTTATCCTCAATCTTGCTAAGATGCTCCTTTACGTCCATTAATTCGGGCCTAATGCTTTCCACGCCTAAATTATATACGTCTGAAACGTCTATTTGGATTTCCTTATCGGATTTTGTATTTACACTTCTTAATTTATCAATTGCGGTATTTCGGGTAATCCTAAAAAGCCACGTAAACAACTTTGCTTTTTTAGGATCATAGGAGTCTGCTTTTTTCCAAATTTTAACGAAGGATTCTTGAACGACGTCCTGGGCCAATTCTGGATCCCGTACCACTTTGTTGGCTACACCCAAAAGAGTATCGGCATAATTATCGTACAAGAGTGAAATCGCTTTTTCATTGCGCTCTTGTAACAATTCAACAATATGCTTTTCTAATAAGGTGCTCATAATTCAACAGATGTACATGATTTTAAAAAAATGGACATCCAAATTACCGGATTAGACCGTATATGCATAAACGCTAATTTATAAAATTGATTGTTAAAGATGCGTTATCTGAAAATTTAAATCTTATAGGTGGACAACTGGTAACTGCTCACTTTATATTTGGTTAGTTTGGTTTGGTAATAACCCCTGTAATTTTATTGCGGGGGTTATTTTATTATATTGACTTCTGGATTAATGGTTATATTAAATTTGCTTTGAACTTCTTCAATAATTCGTGCCGCAAGGTTCAAAATATCCTGTCCCGTGGCATTTCCATAATTGACCAGTACCAATGCCTGTTTTTTATGTACTCCTGCATCACCGTATCTTTTTCCCTTAAAACCACAATGTTCAATTAGCCATCCTGCCGGTATCTTATAGGTCAAATCTGATATTTTGTAAAAGGGAGCATCTGGATAGTTGGCATTAAAAGATTTGAATACTTCGTTGGAGACCAACGGATTTTTAAAAAAACTGCCACTGTTCCCCAAAACTTTTGGGTCTGGTAGTTTACTTTGGCGTATGGTAATAACAGCGTTTGAAATATCTTTTATGGACGGATTCGCAATAGCATTCTTTTTTAGTTGTTCCTCAATGGCACCATATCCTGTGTTGAGTTTATGATTGTTTTTGGTCAATGAAAAAATTACCGAAGTAATTACGAATTTGTCCTTGCCTTCATTTTTGAAATAGGAGTCCCTGTAGCCAAATTCGCAAGCAGCCTTATTAAAGGAAACTAGCTGTTGATCTGTAATTCTTATGGCTTCACAACTGATGAAGGTATCCTTTAGTTCGACGCCATACGCACCGATATTTTGTATAGGTGCGGTACCGGTGTTTCCTGGAATAAGGGACATGTTTTCCAACCCTCCATAACCATTTTCCAGCGTCCACATCACCATTTCGTGCCAATTTTCACCGGCCATCACTTTTACCGAAACGGAAGTCGATGATTCTGACACCACTTGTATTCCCTTAAGATTGACGTGTATGACCAAGGCGTCAATATCGTCTGTGAGCAGCATATTGCTACCGCCCCCTAACAGGATTTTTCTTGGATAATCGCTGTTTCCAAGTATTTGTTGTAATGCTACAACGGAATCAATTTCCACAAAATATCGAGCCTTGGCATCGATACCAAAAGTATTGTACTCCTTTAATGAAAAATGTTCGTGAATTATCATTACCCTTTATAGCTTTTGAGGGCTTCACCAAGAATATATACCGCTCTTTTCAGGCTTTCTTGATCGAGTACATACGCGATCCTAATTTGGTTATGACCTAATCCCTCAGTAGCATAAAATCCTGCAGCTGGCGCAACCATTACGGTTTCATTGTTCACCCTAAAATCTTCCAATAACCATTGGGCGAAGTGATCGGCATCTTTTATAGGTAATTCAACAATACAATAGAATGCACCTTGAGGCCTTGCGATTTTGATGCCTTTAATTTTTTCCAACTCGGAAATCAACAAATTCCTTCTTGCGACATATTCGACCTTTACCGCTTCAAAATAGCTGTCAGGAGTATCCAATGCAGCTTCACTGGCTATCTGTGCATAGGTTGGTGGGGAAAGTCGGGCTTGTGCGAATTTCAATGCCGTAGCAATAAATTCTTTGTTTTTCGAAACTAGAAAACCAATTCTAGCTCCACACATACTGTATCTTTTTGAAACAGAATCAATGATGATGGCATGGTCATCCAAACCTTCTTCCTTTAAAATGGAAGTATGTACTTTATCATCGTAGGTAAACTCCCTATATACTTCATCCGCAATAAGGAAAAGATTGTATTTTTTTACCAATTTGGCCAATTTCCGTATCTCGTCTTCACTGTAAAGATATCCAGTGGGGTTTCCAGGATTACAAATTAAAATGGCCTTCGTTCTGGGGGTGATCGCCTTTTCAAATTCAGCAATCGGCGGTAAGGCAAAGTTATCTTCAAATTTGGAGATTACGGGTACCACTTTCACACTACAAGCGGTTGCAAAGCCATTGTAATTGGCATAAAATGGTTCTGGGATAATGATTTCATCATCTGCATCGGCAATGGTGTTCATTGCAAAGGATAATGCCTCTGAGCCACCTGTTGTTACAATGATATCTGAAGCTTCTACTGGGATATTGTTTTTCACGTAATATCGGGCTACTTTACTCCTGAATTCCTCAGAACCTTCGGTACGGCTATATTCCAAAACATTGATGTCGTAGTTTTTAACGGCATCCAATGCTTTTTGCGGAGTTTTGATATCCGGTTGGCCGATATTCAAATGAATTACTTTGACTCCATTCTTCTTTGCATTTTCGGCAAAGGGTACTAATTTACGTATAGGGGATTGGGGCATGGAGCGCCCTTTTTGCGAAACAGTAGGCATATAAAATTAATTTTACGCAAAAGTGATAAATGATTACCGTTCTTCCAATTTAATCACGTTTTATTTGATATAACCA
>JBBSKR010000149.1:0-8977 GCA_038256135.1 Flavobacteriales bacterium
TATGCAAAGGCTTTTGAACAAAAAAGAGTTTGCGAAATTAATATGGTTGAAATATATTCCAGATTAAAAATAATACCCATAGGTTTTTAATTATCGTTCCTTGTTTAAATATACTGCACTTAACTAAGCGAAACATCCTCCATGATGATTGGGTCAATGTTTATTGAATCTGTTGAATGTAATACGGTTACATCACCTGTAGTTTCAAAAACAACAGCTTTTACCTGTGATAACTGGAGCACGTTGGCCTCGCGCAATTTACCCATTAAATCGGCTCTACTGACCAGTGCTTTTTTTAGATTTTCTTCAAAAATCACACCATTTTCCATTAAAAGGATAGGTGTATTGGTCATTATTTTTTGAGCCTTATCTGATGAAGTTAAAATTTTTGAGAACAATACCTGCAACCCAACTAAGAGAGCCAAAGAAATAAACGCTGGAAATAAACTGGAGACAGGCTTGTTTACGGCATCGGCTAAAACTGAACCCATAGCGATGGTAACAGCAAAATCAAAACTCGTCATTTTTGCAAACGTGCGTTTGCCTGCAATTCGTATAATAAGGATAATGTATATGTAAATACAGAATGCCGCAACGCACATTTGCCCGATAACCTTTAATGAAAGAGGATCAAAAATTTCCATTTTTATTTTTTTGTAAGTTCCAAGGTTTGAATATTGTTAGATCCATCCGTCGATTGCCATTTCTGATAATCATTCTTGTTCTCAATAAATATCCATGTTTTTGAAAGTTCAGAATTATCCCCTTCAATGGTAATAAATTCTTCTGTTGCAGACCATTCAAAAGGAGTTGCGTCTTTTTTGGATACGCCAAGTAAGGAGTAGTCTAGGTTTTTGGTGCCCTTACCATTTCTTTCGAAGGTAATTGTACCAATATTGCTAACGGACATACCCTCTTCACCTGGAGTGGCACGTTGGTATTTTTCGACATTCCAAGTACCAATCAATCTCGGTGAACAAGACGTAAATAAAAAGAGTAAAATTAAAATAGGAAATAACCGTGCTTGAGTATTCATATATCTTTGTTTTATATAAAAATAACTTTACTCTTCGTAAAAGGCTTACTCATCTAAACTTAATGATGCTCCATTCCATAAAGTAATGCTAATTTATATGTAGTCTTTTTTTAAAAGCTGATGGATTTTCACTTGTAATCTTTTTGAACGTTCTATTGAAGTAGGAAAGACTTTCAAATCCGCATTCAAAACAGGTTTCACTTACGTTCTTTCCCGTAAGTAATAATCGTTTTGCCTGACTGATACGGTATTGGTTCAAAAAACCCACAAATGTGCTACCCGTTGCTTTTTTAAAATAGCGGCAAAATGCAGGCTTTGTTAAATTGCAATGGTTTGCAACGTCATCTACGGCAATTTTACCTTGGTAGTGTTCATCGATAAGGGCATAAATTTTACGAATGCGATCTTGTTCTTTTTTGCTATACCGGTTTTTGTAGGGTTTTGTATGTAAAAGTTCGAATTCATTACTCTGCGACAATCTTTTTAAGATTTGCATTATGGCCATGAAATATTCAAAAGGCTTTAGGGTAAATAGCTCTTTTAAAGCAGTCCCCACTTCTTTTTTGGTTTCGCCATTAAAAGCCAATCCATATCTAGAGAGTTCCAAAAGTCGATTTAAACTTTGTAATTCTGGTAGTTGGTCAACAAATGTCTTTTTGAAGGAAGGCTTTATATGCAAAACTTCTTTCCTGTACATTGTTTTTACCCCATAATCAAAATTTAGATGAGGTATATTGGAACCGATGAGCACAAGATCGGTTCCTTCATATTCGGAAATGTGATCACCTACGTGTCGGGTACCGTTTGCCCCTTCAATATAGACTAGTTCATACTCCGGATGAAAATGCCAATAAAAAAGGTGGCTCAGTTTAGGATCATGTAAAAGCCTGAAGGGACTTTTAGATAAAGGGTCTATGGTTTCTAATTCAATTTTCATATCACAATGTAACAAAATTGCCGAAATAGCGAGGCAAATAGTTCATATAAATCAATATTGTTCAAATACTGGTCAATATCAAGCTAGTCCTTACTTTTATTGATATGTAATTTTAAGTTGATAATAAAACAACAATTATAATGGGACAAACGAATCAAAAAGTAGCGATTGGAAACAAGGCGCATAAGGAAATACCTGGTAACCCATCTACGGCAACGAGCAGTAAGCATAGATTAAACAATCGAACTAATGGAAAATCATTACGTATTCTAAGTGAAGAAGATTGGCAATTTTGGAAGTATAATGGGTATGTTGTCATTAAAAATGCGGTACCTAAAGAGCAAGCAAGACGAACGGCCGATTTTCTGTGGGAATTTGATGAAAAAAGTCCGACAGATCCATCCACTTGGTATGTTGCTCCGCGTGCCGAAATGAAAATGAAGGAATTGACCGGCACGGGAATGGTAGAGGTTTATAATCACCAATTATTGTGGAACAACAGGCAGACCCAGAAAGTGTATGATGCCTTTGTTGATGTTTGGGGTACTGAAAAATTATGGGTGACCATCGACCGTGCCAATCTAAATTTTCCATTGCCACCGGGTGTTGAAAAAAAGGGATTTATCCATTGGGATTACGACCCGGAAACCAAACCTCAGAATGTTCAGGGAGTTTTGGCTTTAGCCGATCAAGATGATGAAAACATGGGCGGTTTTCAATGTATACCTTGGTTGTACCGTAATTATAATAGCTGGAAACTCACCCAGCCCGAAGACCGTGACCGTTTTCAACCTAGTTTAGACGGTTTGGAGGATAAAATTGTGAAAGTTAAAATGGAAGCGGGTGACCTACTTATTTTCAATAGTACCGAACCCCATGGAATAAGGCCGAACAAATCCAAGGACAAAGTGCGCATAGCACAGTATATTTCTATGATGCCAGCAGAGCCCGAAAACGAGGTGCTAAAAAAATGGAGGATAAATTCCTGGAAGAACAGGATAGCACCTGAGGGCTACGCCTTTCCGGGTGATCCGCGTAACTGGGAGCAAACTAAATATGAAACTGCTAAATTAACACCACTAGGAGAAAAGTTATTGGGATTAAAGGACTGGTAAATTGATAATTTGGTAATAATCAGCATGTTTGCGGTGAGTCCAGGAAATAGTATTATTTTTGCGCCCTTTAAAATACAGCTTCATGGCCAAGATTTTCAATTTATTCGATTTTAAACAGAAGGTAGACTACAAGACGGAAGTCCTCTCTGGCCTTACCGTTGCCTTGGCTTTGGTACCAGAAGCCATCGCTTTTGCCCTTATCCCAGGGTTTTCGCCACTTACGGGACTTTATGCCGCTTTTGTACTTGCTTTGATCACTTCGATTTTTGGAGGAAGGCCAGGAATGATTTCTGGCGCAACGGGTGCGATAGCTGTGATCTTTATCGGATTGATTTTGGAATTGAAGCGAAATTTTCCGGGTATTGAACCTGAAACAATCTTAAACTATGTTTTCGCTACGGTAATCATTGCAGGTCTATTGCAAATATTGGCAGGAATTCTGCGACTTGGGAAATTCATTCGGTTGGTACCACATCCGGTAATGTTCGGTTTTGTTAATGGCTTGGCCATTATCATTTTTATGGCACAGTTTCCTAATTTTTATCAAAAAGGCACCGATAATTTATTAGCTGGTATGAACATGGCAATAATGTTAGGCCTTACCTTATTGACAATGGCCATTATTTGGGGCTTGCCTAAATTGACAAAAGCGATCCCATCTACACTGGTTGCCATTGTAGTGGTGTCGGCAATTGTAATAGGATTCGGGGTAGATACCCTAACAGTTGCAGATACGATGGGGGAAGGTGAAACAATCAAAGGAGGGTTTCCACCTTTATCCATCCCACAGATACCTTTGACTTTTGAAACGTTTAAAATAATCTTTCCTTATGCCGCAATAGTTGCAGGAGTTGGTTTAATTGAGAGTTTGTTAACCTTGAACATTATAGATGAGATTACCGAAACTAGAGGAAACGGGAATAAGGAATGCGTTGCACAAGGAAGTGCTAATATACTATCGGGCTTTCTATCCGGAATGGGCGGGTGTGCTATGATCGGTCAAAGTTTAATCAACACCTCTTCTGGTGCCAGGGCAAGACTATCAGGGATTACGGCAGCTATAATGTTATTGGTTTTTATCATGTTCGGTTCAAGCGTAATCGAGCGTTTGCCCATGGCCGCATTGGTAGGTCTAATGTTTATGGTTGCGATCGGAACATTTGAGTGGGCCAGTTTTAAAACATTCCGTAAAATGCCGAATTCTGACGTAGTGGTCATGATCCTAGTAACACTGATAACTGCCATTACCCATAATTTGGCTATTGCTGTTCTTTTGGGCGTTATTATCTCCGCATTGGCCTATTCTTGGGAAAATGCAAAACGGATACGTGCAAGAAAGCATATTGATGAAAACGGGGTTAAGCACTATGAAATTTATGGACCTTTGTTTTTTGGTTCCACAACACTTTTTGGAGAAAAATTTGATATCTCTGGTGATCCTGATGAAATCATCATCGATTTTCAAGAAAGTAGGGTAGCGGATATGAGTGGCATTGAAGCGTTGAACAAGATTACGGGACGGTATGCCAAAGTGGGCAAAAAGGTCCATCTACGTCATTTAAGCAAAGATTGCATACGTCTATTGGAAAATGCGGAAGAGATTATAGACGTGAATGTTATGGAGGATCCTACTTACAAGGTTATGGTCGACAAACCTAAAAAAATTAATGAAAGCACGAAGAATCCATTTAAGCTTTAGGGCCTGTAATATTCATAATTATTTAATTGAACTTCTCAAACAATCGAATTAGCCTTCGTAATACGAATAGCTGATAATTAGAATTGATAAAAACAGGAATATAAAAGCAGGCAAAGATTTTATAAGGGAATCTTTAATTTTGAAGTGCATGAATATGGCGCCTAACATTAAAAAAGCCATTACGGCTGCGGCTGTTAAGGCTAGTGAAGGGATCCAAATGGACAGAAACAAGGATAATGCACTCAAAACCTTAAGTGCGCCAATAAGGTAGACCATCGTTTCTGAAAGTCCGTAGGTTGCAAATTCAGCTTTCATGGAAGAAGCGTCACCACCTCTATAAGTTGTTTTTTTATTAAAACGGACAAACCAAACGTTAATTATGCTAATAAAAATAATCACTTTGACCGCAATGATGATATAATTCATAACTGTTTAGATAAATATATTTAAATTTAAACAATATAATTTGAATATCGATATGTCCCTCACTTTTGTACAGCAGTATTATTGGTTTACCAGGGCCTTGATCCTATTTTCAGGGATTTCTTTTCTTTTTTTCGGAATCAGTTGCTTATTCTCTAATTTCATGGTCGCTGAGTTTAAACGTTACGGACTTGAAAATTTTCGAGTTTTGGTAGGGTTATTACAACTATTGGGTGCTATCGGACTTTTTTTAGGTTTTTTTTCAAAAAATTGGGCGATTCTTGCAAGCTTAGGTCTCGCTATCCTCATGGCATTTGGGTTTATTGTAAGGCTAAAAATAAAGGACAATTTCTTGTTGGCAGCCCCATCATTGATTTATGCTCTCTTGAATATGTCATTATTTATTATTTTAATTAGACTGGAAAAATAAATGTTTAACAATATATTAAAATAACAAAACAATAAAATGCATACTTTAGAATATTGAAATAATTGTAATCCTTATTATGTTTATTAAAAAGAATAGTAAAGCAAAAACACAATTGGCAGATATGCACATTGACGGTACAAGGTTTGATCCAAAAATTTTGGAGGCCTTGCGTGCTTTAAGACAAAACCAAGGGAATTCAGAGCAAAATGCCACGGATAATGGCCAATAATGTTTTGGGTCAGAATCTTGAAGCTTGTTGTTATGAGCCAAAAACGGGGTTTTATCGCAACGGTTTTTGTGAAACAGGTCCAGAAGATAGTGGCACCCATACGGTATGTGCGGTAATGACCGATGAATTTCTAGCCTATACCAAAGCCAAAGGGAACGATTTGGTGAGCCCAATGCCTTTATATCAATTCCCCGGCTTAAAGCCTGGCGATAAATGGTGTCTTTGCGCAACCCGATGGAAACAAGCTGCTGAAGATGGGGTTGCTCCGCCTGTTATTTTGGAGAGTACCCATCAAAAAACATTGGAGTTCTTGGATTTTGAAACCCTTTTAGAACATAAGGATTAATATTTTATACCCATACCAAATTGCTTAAGACGATTTCCAATCCATATCTTCAACGAGGCTTTAAACACTTCCTTTTTTACAAATTCCATACTATTCCCTAACGGCAATCAAATTGTGCTTATTTTTAAATAAATATTTCAGAAATCATGAAGTACAATGCTATATCCTTCATATTGAAAATTTTTCTTTTATGGGGTTGCGTAAACAGTTGTAATATGGTAGATCAAAAAAATGAGGAAACGTTATATGTTGGTACGTATACCGATAATGGAAGTGAGGGCATATATAGTCTTAGTTTCAATTCGGACACCGGTGAGCTTAATGACCGAATGTTGGCAGCGTCAATGACCAATCCTTCGTTCTTGGCTATAGCTCCAAATAAAAAAACGCTCTATGCGGTTAGTGAGGTTGATGATTATCAAGGAAATAGTGGTGCTTTGACCACTTTTAAGATTCAAGACCCATTACTTCAAGAAGTAGATACTAAATCAACTTATGGGGCTAATCCTTGTTTTGTTGGGGTTGCTGATAATTCATCTTATGTGGCCGTAGCCAATTATTCCGGCGGCAATGTCACTATTTATAAGACAAAGAGCAATGGTAATCTAGACGATTCTCCACAGGTAATTGACCACAAGCTATTGGACACGAGTAAAACGGCGCATGCACACATGACATCTTTTCTCAATGGAGAATTGGTTGTGTCTGATTTAGGATTGGATAAAATAAAAAAATACAATCAGATCAATGGCGAGTTTACTCCAAGCCCGCAGTCGGAATTAGTAGTTGCACAAGGTGCGGGTCCTAGGCACTTCACCACTTCAAAGAATGGAAAATATCTGTATGTTATCAATGAATTAAACTCCACCATAACCGTATTTCAAAAAGAGGCTGAAACGTATTTCGAACTTGAAACTTACGATACCGTAGCAGTTGATTTTGAAGGTGAAAGTTTTTGTGCCGATATTCATTTGTCACCAGACGGCAAATACTTGTATGGCTCCAATAGAGGGGAAAACACTATAGTTATTTTTAAAATCGATGCATCCAAGGGTAAATTGGAATTGATAGGAAGGGAACCCGTGAGAGGCGATTGGCCTCGAAATTTTTCAATGGACCCAAGCGGCAAATTTCTGTTGGTAGCTAATCAGCGTAGCAATAATATTGTTGTCTTTAAACGGGATTCAACAACTGGAACTTTGAAGTATATAAGCCAAGTGGAGCTTTCTAGTCCGGTTTGTTTAAAATTTTTATAGGTACTGAGAATTACAAAAAACTAGTTGGATTGAGTTTTTGTTTTTAGGATTGCAAACTAAAAGGATTTATCATCGATTTGAACCCTGTTTCAATATTTTATCTAGCAGTGTGTAGTAAGGCTAGCTAAGATTAATTTAAAAAAGGTTTTAATTCTTTACACGAAAGGTGATTCTTCTATTCGTGATAACGCTTCCTGGGATAGTAAGGATAACATCTGCCATAGCGCACTGAATACTTTGATCAACGAAAGAGATACTGCAGAAAGAGGCAAAGTTTCTCCCTGAGTTGTCTAAGCTATTTCCTACTGTAATATCAGTCGCCAAGCTATTGTCTAATGGTGAATTTGGAGGCGCCACAGAAAAGGTTGTCAATGTGCCATCTGCGTTAAATAAAACTTCTCCAGTAACTTCACTATAGGTAACCGAATAGGGTACATTGCCATTTAGAAATGCACCAAGAGCAACATCGATTGATTCCGTAAGCCCTGTTACCCCATTGATTACCGTTATGGTTAAACCCAACGCATTAGCTTTTTCGTGATAAAGGCTAAAATTGCCTGCGGAAATTAATGTGGCTTGACTTTCTTGATCCCGATATTCGAAATTTACCGTAAAACTGGTAAAGTTAAAAATACCTCCGGTATTTGGTATAACCAAGTCTAAACCTACATTACCTCCTGAACTACCACTTGGAATATGCAATCCACATTCAATAGGAACTGCGTCAGGGTTTATGGAGGTAGCATTTGGCCCTACAGTTGCATCTGTTAACGTAGCTGTATCAAAATCAAAAAGAGAAACAACTTCTTCAGGGGTTCCATCATCACAAACCCGATAAGTAAAAGTGTCCGTACCTAAAAAACCCGTATTTGGAGTATAGGTAAAACTCCCATTTGCATTAAGTAATAACGATCCAGAATTTACATCAATTAAGGGCATAGTTTGCACACTCAACGTATTGTTACCGTTAGGGTCGGTATCATTGGCCAATAGACCACTTGCAGAATTGATTGTTGTTGGCGTATTCGGCGCAATGGTATAACTATCATCAACTGCGGTTGGAGCAACGTTTTGAGAAATTATTTTCTGGGAATTACAAAGCAATAAAATACCGCCAATACCATGAAGGGCGTAAATTTTATGTTTTAGTATGATGTTAAACATGATATAAACTTAAAAAGGACTATCTGTAACAACTAAAATTTGTTGTGAATTTATTAAAATACTATGTGAATTCCCTTTTTAAACATATTTCTGTTTGCTTATGGTACATATTTTGAGTTAATATTCAGTTATCCTAGGCGGTTTTAATGACCTGTAATAAGTCATTTTTTTGCACAACACCAGACTGCCTCCATACTTGTTTACCATTTTTGAACAAAATCAGTGTTGGCACTCCCTTAACTTGATATTTCGAGGCTATGGACTGATTTTTATCCACATCTATTTTAACGACTTTAATAGAATCACCCAAATCGTTCTTTACCTCTTTTAGAATTGGGGCAA
>JBBSKR010000150.1:0-8901 GCA_038256135.1 Flavobacteriales bacterium
AACTACTGTCGATGAATTTGGGATACCGGTGCTCAAGTTCAATTATAAATGGTCTGAATTTGAGGTAAAGCAAGCCAAACACATGCAGGATACCTTCGAGGAATTAATTCATAATATGGGGGGTCATCCATTAGGTGAAAAGCCTGGTAAGGATAGAAATTATGGATTGGAAGCGCCAGGAAAAATTATTCATGAGGTAGGTACGACACGAATGGGCAACGATCCAAAAACTTCGGTTTGTAATAAGTTCAACCAATTGCACGACGTAGCTAATGTATTCGTAGTGGATGCAGGACCATTTGTATCGCAAGCGGATAAGAACTGTACCTGGACGATAATGGCCCTCTCTTGGAGAGCATCCGACTATATCATTGAACAATTGAAACAACAAAATATCTAAGGAATAATGGATAGAAGAAAAAGTATACAAACCATAATTCTAGGAGCTGGTGCATCTGCACTTGCTTTTCACGGTTGTAAGACCGATGGTAAAAAAGTGAATGAGGAAATTCCCGCAACAACGGATACGAATTATTTTGGTCGCACCCCAGAGGAATTAGAACGTATCGAAAAGTTGAATTCTGAAATATTGTTCAACGCCCATGAAATGGAAACAATCGGCGTTTTAAGTACGGTAATTCTTCCGCCAAAAGAACCCCATGGAGGTCCTATGGAAGCTGATGTGCCCGAATTTATTGAATTCATGGGAAAGGATATTCCGGTATTGCAGACAACACTTTTAGGCGGACTCATGTGGTTGGATCATAAAAGTAATACGGAGTTTGGTACTGAATTCAAGTCAGCCACTCTAGACCAACAAAAAGCTATTTTAGATACCATTTGTTATTATGATATCAATATACCTTTGGATAAACATCCCATGGAAATTCAATTTTTCGCCTTAATGCGCGGGTTGACCATGACAGGATATTATACCTCTAAGGTAGGTATAGCGGATTTGGGATATAAAGGTAATATGCCCAATGTATGGGATGGTGTTCCGCAAGATGTTTTGGACCAACACGGCGTTGCCTATGATCCGGAATGGATTGCAAAATGTGTCGATCAAAGTAAGCGAGGTGTAATTGCAGAGTGGGACGATAAAGGAAATCTGTTAACTTAGAAAATCTGAAATAAATGAAAAATAGTGTTATCATCGCCTTACTTATGGGGAGTTCGTTTTTTATGCAAGCACAGGAAGTAGGCTTACAGTTGTATAGTTTACGAGATCAATTTAAAGAAGATGTACCCAGTACCTTGGCATTGATCAATGAATGGGGAATTTCCAAAATTGAAGGTGGCGGAACCTATGGCATGCCAATGGAATCATTTCAGGCGTTGTTGGCGGAAAATGACTTGGACGTGGTAAGTGTTGGCGCTAGTTTTGAAGAATTGGAATCAGACTTGGAAAAAGTCATTGCCAATGCCAAAGCTTTTGGAGCAACTTATGTCATGTGTGCTTGGGTACCACACGATAATAATAAATGGGATTTGGAAGAAACCCAAAACGCTACCCAAGTTTTCAACAAAGCGGGAAAAGAGCTAGCTGATAACGGACTTACCTTGGCATACCATGCCCATGGTTATGAATTCAGGCCTTACAAAGATGGAACCTTGTTCGATTATATGGCCGAAAATGCAACCAATTTCAAGTTTGAACTTGATGTGTATTGGGCGTTTCATGGTGGAGCTGATCCCTTAGCCCTGATGAAAAAATACCCCTCTAAATTTGTTCTTTTGCACTTAAAGGATTTGGAAAAAGGTGTAAAAGGAAATAATACCGGTCATGAGGATGTGGAAACCAACGTAGTTTTGGGTACCGGTCAAATCGATATTGCGGGCATTGTAGCAGAAGCCAAGAAATTGGGCATTGAATATATGTTTATAGAGGATGAATCATCCAATGTAGTTACCCAAGTTCCAGAAAGCTTAAAGTTTTTGGATAAACTAAATTAGATTAGTTATATTGATAATGAAGCCGTCTGTTTTAAGTGAATGGATGGCTTTTAGTATTTGGATACTTGGTTGGAAATGTATAACTTTTATCGTGTGAAAAGGTTGGTAATTTCTTTGGTTTTTATAGTAGCAATTTCCTGTCAGGATAGGGCGAAAACCATTCAACAAGAGATAGTATCACCACCGAATATTATTTGGTTGGTGGCCGAAGATCAATCGCCCGAATGGTTTCCCATGTATGGGGATAGTACTATTTCTTTGCCAAATCTAGAGGCCCTTTCGAACGATGGAATAATTTTTACTAATGCGGTGGCTCCAGTTCCGGTATGCGCGCCGGCCAGAAGCGCAATCATAACCGGAATGTACCCAACAACGTTGGGAACGCATAACATGCGGACCTATAATGCCAATGAAAATGGCGAAAATCAACCTTCCATTGGTATTCCAAGTTATTCACCACCTGTACCGGACGGTGTTAAAATGTTTACTGAATATTTAAGAAAGCAAGGGTATTATACCTCTAATGGCCCTAAGGAAGATTATAATTTTGCCAAGACCGATGCCGCATGGGATGAATCGGGTAAAAATCATCATTGGAGAAATCGGAAAGAAGGACAGCCATTTTTCAGTGTATTCAACTTTTCGGTTTGTCACGAATCACAGATTTGGGCAAGAACAAATGATTCACTTTTTGTGAATCCGTCAGCGGTAAAAGTCCCGCCCTATTTTCCTGATAATGCTATAGTACGGCATGATTTGGCTGTCAATTACAGTAATTTGAAAAGACTTGACGATCAAATTGGTAAAATATTGGAACAATTGAAGACTGACGGGCTTTATGACAATAGTTACATCTTTTTTTATGGTGACCACGGGGGACCTTTCCCAAGGTATAAAAGAGCGTTGTATGATACAGGATTAAAAGTGCCAATGGTTATTAAGTTCCCCAAGGGCAAAGGGGCCGGAACTGTTGATGATCGTTTATTCAGTTTTATTGATCTGGCTCCTACAGTTCTTTCCCTTGCCGGAATCGAACCCCCAAAGGTGATGCAGGGGAGTGCCCAATTTGGAACATACGAAGTGAAGAATAAGCGGAAAGTTACGTTCCATTCTTCAGATAGGTTTGATGCAATCTATGATAGATTGCGGGCGGTAAGATCAAATAATTTCAAGTACATACGTAATTTTGATACTGAAAAAAGTAGGGCGTTACCCGTTGCATATAGAGAACAGATGGCCATGATGCAGGTGTTACGAAAATTGGACAGCGCCAAAAAACTGAACGAGGCACAGTCTATCTGGATGCTACCGACGAAACCCACAGAGGAATTATATGATTTGAAAAAAGACCCCAATGAATTGCACAATCTTGCCGAGATACCAGAATATCAAGATTCTGTAATTTATTATAGAAATCTTCTGACAAATTGGATAAAGCGAACTAAAGACTTAGGGGAAGTTGATGAAAAGGAACTGCTGGCACAGTGGTTGAATTCAGGGATTCCTCCTCAATTGCCAAGTTTGGAAATGGAATTTACTTCTGCGGGTATCGAGCTTGTTTCACCCAAACGGGATGCAACCATCGTTTGGAGAAAGATGAACGATTCTGTATGGAATATATATGTAGAACCACTTTCAAAAAATATTGACTATGAAGCAAAAGCCGAGCGCATTGGGTATGCCGATAGTGAGCTATTACGAATAGAATGACGCTTATTCGATTCGTTTGAACTGTAAAAGTCTAAAATCTCCCACTTGCGAGCCAGGAATTTTCAAAGCTTTAAGACTAAGTGTACCCTTTCCTTTTTTTAGGGTTAGAACACCTAAATCGATTGGTCTAAAATTCTTTACATAAGATTCCATACGCGGTACTCGATCCCGTTCCATTCCAATTAAGGGAGGGTTATGGGCTTCCGTAATTTTTTTTGCGATTTTACTGTTTTTAAAACTCAATTCTACAATGGATCCTAAATCTTTTTCGGGACAGGTATAATAGAATGCTACCTGAAAACGACCAGTTTCAAGTACCTCCACATTCCAGGTAATGGAATCAGTAATAGAATTCCAATGGGTAAAAAAGGAATCATTGGGATATCTATTACTTCGTTTGATATTTCCATGCGCTTCCCCATCGCGTGCGGGGAGCTGGGTGTATAAGGCTTTCGGATAGCCTAAAGTGAAGGCTCGCGCATCATTTTCCTTTGATAGCACAATAGTCTCCGATTCCCAGTGTTTTTTTGCAGCTATAAGGGAATCCTTGATTTTAGGATATTGATTGGATACATCCTTCAGTTGGGCTCTATCTGCACGTATATCGTACAACAGCTCATCCGCATCCAATCGAAACCGTTGGCTACGAACGCTAGTTTTACCGTTCCAATGGTTGTAGATCAAACGATTCTGTAAATTCATTGTTTCACCCATCAACAGGGGACTTAAATCTTTTCCGTCAATTGGTTTTTTTGTTTTGATCGGTAGGGAAACCAAACCACAAAGGGTAGGTAAAATATCGATACCGCTAGCAATTTCCTTAATCGTCAATCCTTGGGTAATGTGATTTTTCCATTGGATATAAAAAGGTGTTCGAACGCCCCCTTCATCGACGGAACCTTTTTTACCTCGCATGCCGGCATTCCAACGATAGGCATTAGGGCCATTATCGGAAAGATAGATGATAATGGTCTCCTCCTCCAGACCCAAATTTTTGACTTTATCCGTAATTCTACCTACGTTATAGTCTATGTTTTCTACCATGGCCAATGCAGCTTTCGTAAAATGTAAATCCTCTTGCTCATCACCTTCGTACAATAATTCCAACGGTTTGGTATTCATTCTGTCCCAAAAAATATCCGGTACTTGCATGGGGCTGTGGGGAGTATTGAAAGGAAGGTAAAGAAAGAATGCATCCTTCTGGTTCTTTTCGATGAATTGGAGTCCGTGATCCGTAAGATCATCCACCAAAAACCCGTTACCCTTTACCAATTTGCCATTTTCCTCCAACATAGGACTAAAATAGTTGCCCCAATGCCCAGATGCGAATCCATAGAATTGGTCAAAACCTCTATAATTCGGATGGTAAGGAGGTTGCATGCCATTATGCCATTTACCAAATGCCGCGGTATGATAACCTGCATCTTTTAGTATATTGGCTATGGTAGTCTCATTTAAATCGATACGTTCACCCCCAGACGAAGTTTCATAAACACCCATTCGGGTAAAAAATCTTCCCGTTAAAATTTCGGCCCTGGTAGGCGAACAAACGGGTTGTACATAGAAGTTTTCAAAAGATGCACCAAGTATTTTTAAAGAATCAATATGAGGCGTGTTCAAATTAGTATTTCCACTACTGCTCAAATCTCCCCATCCTTGATCATCGGCAAGGATAAGAATGATATTCGGACTTTTAACCAATTGCTCGACACTCCCTTTTTTTTCATCTTCAGCGCAAGAAAATAGAAGTATTAAAATGATAATATTGATGGAAATATTTATGAATTTCATATGGAACCTTCATTGGGTTATGTTGCCAAAATTACGTACTCCCGGAAAATTAATTTTGTAGTTTTGCTATCGAAGTCTACTTCTTTACCGCCAAACCTACCATTGAATCTGCAGTGCCGTAGTACAAGAACCATTTATCCTTAAAATAGACCAAACCTTCAATGAATGTAGTCCCTGCTTTATACTGCCCACTAATTTCATGCGGTAGACTTGGGCATATAAAAGGTGTCTCCAACCTAGCGATCATTTTTGAAGGGTCGTTTTTGTCGAACAAAACTTGACCACCACAATATGTTCCTTCCGGATATTTTTCGGTAGCGCCTTCCCCGCTTAAATTTTTACCATTGTATAATAAGAGAATACCAGCTTCTGTAAACAGGGCAGGAGGACCTGGTTCAGTCAAATGGCTGTCGAATTCCTGCAATGTTGGTTTAAAACTATGCAAAAGTTCACCTTCCTCAGTCAAGGTAGGTTCCCAATCTATCCCATTTTCAGAAGTAGCAAGGTTTACAAACAGTTCGCCCCAGTACATTAAGTATTTCCCGTTTATTTTTTTGGCAATTAAACGACCATCCACCAACTCGGTAACGATGGAACCTGATTTACTCCATATATCCAAAAATTTTCCACCGTAAGCCTCCTCAAAAACAGGGCCTTGTTTTGTCCAAGACTTCAAATCTTTGGAAGTAGCACTGGAAAGTCGGGCAACGTCCTTATTCCAACTTGTATACACCATAATGTAACCACCTTCCGGAGTTTCTACAACACGAGGGTCTTCTATACCACCAGGTTGGTCCCATGGGGCGAATTCATCATTATCAGGAAATAATATGGGCTCCGGATATTTAGTGAAGTCGATGCCGTTGGTACTGTAGGCCAAACCGATACGTGACGTTCTACCTCCTAAAATAGCATCCGGATTATCCTCCGCCCTAAACAAAAGGAATACCGTGTCGTTTTTTACTATGGCCCCAGGATTAAAGACATCGGCCTTTTGCCATTGGACCTCCTTTTTAGTAATGGGATCTGTAAATAGAAAACTTGAATCGGCCTGCATTATCGGATTGGTGTCGGTCTTTTCAAAACCTAGTAGCCACGGTGATTCCGGTGATTCTTTGTTCACGGTATGCGAACTGTTCTTTTGTCCGCATGAAACTAATACTATGGTCAATGCCAATAATAAAGTTTTATTGTAGTTCATTGTTTTTGGTTAAATTGCCATTTAGGCAGTTCAAGGTAAGATAGTCATAAATTCTGCAGAACCTCAATATTTATAATGGATGGAATCGGTTTCTTGTAATGTAGTGGGTTTTATAAATTCGATAAGCTTATTGAAGGGTGTAAAAAAGTTCCAGAAGGCTAGAGTTCTTTTGGTTTTTTCATTGCTTATAGTGCTAGGCTGTAAAGAAAAGAAACACAAAGTGGAACTAGAAAAGCAGATAAACAAATCGGCCGTTCAATTGGATTCACTTCCAAAAGAAGACTCGATCAAGGTAGCTTCCAAAAAAGAAGTTGAACTATTGACTGCACTTCCGGATACAACTTTTATTCGCTTGGCAGATTACAGTGATGATTTCGCCTATGATTTGCGATATGCGACGGACAATAATTTTCTAGAGGAACAGGTCTATGAATGTGCCGAATGTTATACCCGTGTCAAAACGGCCAAAGCCTTGATGAAAGCCAATGCCGAATTTAGGAAACAAGGGGTCAAAATCAAATTTTACGATTGTTATCGCCCAAATTCGGTTCAGTACAAAATGTGGGAGCTTGTTCCGAATCCGCAATATGTGGCAAATCCTGTTAAAGGTTCGATTCATAACAAAGGTGGGGCAGTGGATATTACGTTGGTCACCTTGGATGGTGAGGAATTGAATATGGGGACTGATTTTGATTTCTTCGGAAAAAAGGCCTATCATGATAATCTTGATTTACCAAAAGAGATACTTGATAATCGTAAACTATTGAAGGAGACGATGGAAAAAAATGGATTTTGGTCCATTCGCACGGAATGGTGGCATTATAATCTTGGTGCTGCTTCCAATGACGAAGTGGCCAATTTTAAGTGGGAATGTAATTGACAATTAAACAACAAGTATGAAGCGGTTTACAGTGTTTATATTTTTTATTTGTGGCGCATGCTTTGCACAGGATACCATTATGCCTTTATGGCCTGGGAATAGGATTCCAAACCAGATAGCGACCAACGAAACGGAAATTCATAAACGTAATGGCATATTGAGGATCAGTAAAGTTCAGGAACCTACAATTGAAGTGTATTTGCCAACCAAACAAAATGCCACAGGGGAGGCTATGCTTATTTTTCCTGGTGGTGGTTATGGTATTCTTGCTTATGATTGGGAAGGAACGGATATCGCAAAATTTTTGAACGGAAAAGGAATTGCCGGTATTGTAGTCAAATACCGACTGCCTTCTGAGGTATCTCAAAAAAATAAAGAAAATGTACCATTAATAGATGCACAAAGGGCATTAAGAATGGTTAGATACAATGCAGAAGAGTTTACTATTGAACCTAATAAAATAGGGATTATCGGGTTTTCTGCCGGTGGACATTTGGCATCCACTCTAGGTACCCATTTCGACGAAATTATTTACGAGCCAGTAGATGCTATAGATAAATTAAGTGCACGACCAGATTTTATGGCATTGGGATATCCCGTAATCAGCATGGGCCCTATGACCCATGGCGGTTCTAAAAGTAATCTGTTGGGGGAAAATCCTCCCCAAAAAACGGTTGATCATTTCTCAAATGAAAAACAAGTAACAGAAAATACACCTCCAACCTTTTTGTTCCATGCCACCGACGATACTGGGGTTTCTGTAGAAAATAGCGTGTTGTTTTATCAAGCTTTAAAAGATAACGGTGTTTCCGCTACCATGCATTTATATCCTAAAGGCGGACATGGATTCTCATTGGCATTGAATGACCCACATTTAAGTGGCTGGACGGACCTTATGTACGTTTGGATACAGAGCCTAGATTAGTTTTAATTTTTTGAGAAAAACATAGAAGCTAATCTAGTTAACTTTTATATTTTTGCAATCCGATTTCGGGATGTAGCCCTTCGACAAGCTCAGGATAAACTGCACTATAGTTGGTCCAGGGTATTTTGAAAACTGCAGGATGATTCTAATTTTGGGGATTATATAAATTTCGGGATGTAGCGCAGTCCGGTAGCGCACTCGGCTGGGGGTCGAGTGGTCGCAGGTTCAAATCCTGTCATCCCGACAAAAAGGGTGTCAATAGACTCCAAAACATAGCTAATCTTATGAAAATCAGGGATTTTCATTTTTCTTGATATCATAAGATTGGCTTTATTATCAAATCAAAGGTTACCTATTCGGTTACCTGATTTATTACCAGAATTTTTACTACATTGGTAATTCAATAGATTTGACTTTCGCAACGATTTGACTTTCGTA
>JBBSKR010000151.1:0-8751 GCA_038256135.1 Flavobacteriales bacterium
TCAATCCTGCCGGGCCGTGGATACCTTCTACAAAATCCAGCTCAATATCCATATCCTCTTCCAATAATGTGGCCAATAATTTCTCCCTTCGTTTCGCTGGTCCCAGTAAGCCCAAATACATGGGATTCGTTTTTTTTAAGACCATGAGATACTTTAAATCTTTCACATAACTATGCGTCATTAAAACGACGGCGGTATTTGAATCTACATTTTCTACAGGGAAGTTTTCGGGTTCATAGTTTAAAAGCATATCGATTCCTGGAAAATCGGACCGTATTTTATCCTCTTTTGGGGTAACCGCAACGGTAACTTCCCAACCCATGCCCAAGGCAAAATATGATAGCTGCACGGCATCATGCTCCCCACCTATGATCAATAGTCGCTTACAGGGTTGCATGGTCTGTTCAAAATGTAGCGCGTTCGATTGAATCTGTGTTTCCAAATTGAAATGGAAAGATTGCGAATTCAAGTTAATACTGGTGCCGAAATTTTCCAAATTTCCAAATTCTTTTTGATAAGAGGTACTTAATATAAATGGCTTTCGTTCTTCAATGGTTTTTTCAAATTCAGCAAGGACACTCTTGTTGGGTGAAAAAGGTTCCAATAAAATATAGAGTATTCCTTCGCAGCCTAAACGGTATCTGCCATCATAGGTCATGAGTTTTGGGGTGTCTTTTTCAAAAACGGATTGTGACTGAAATAATACTTCTTTTTCAACACAGCCTCCACTTACCGCCCCGATCATTTTATTATCCTCTCGAAGAAGCATTCGAACCCCTGGTCTACGGTATGAAGAACCATCCAAAGCTACAACGGTAGCCAAGACACAGCGAATTCCGTCATTTTTCGCGATTCGATATTCCTTTATTATCTTTTTAAACTCGTGGGTCATATTCTTTTACTTTTCTTGACAAGGAAAATGATTCAAATAGTGGTTCCTATATTAGGCCGGCAAATAGCACTTTAACCTATGGAAATATAGGGCTTTTGAAAATCTTGAAGGGGATACAATTTTTGCTTTAACAATCTTTAACATTTATTTCTTGAATCCCTATAATTTATATATACTTTGTCCGTTCTGCTAGTTGAACGTATAATTGATGAATATGAAAATTATTTTAAAGACCTTCAGTGTATTTTTTTTACTGACTTTTCTTGTTTCTTGTGGTAATGCCGATGATGATGTAAACCTAGATTTGGACCTGGGCGATGGTCTTGGAAAAGGGCAACCCGTTGATGATTGCCTAGGATTGGATGAAGGTGAATTGGTTTTATCCATTCAGGAACAGTTTACAACCTTGCCTGGAAAAGTTTCCATTTTCTTTAGGGTATCCGATACGAACGGTAGCCCAGTCCCTGGATTGACAGCCGATGAATTTACTATTTATGAGCAAGGCAGAAATGATGATTGTTTTAAAACGATCTCCACTTCAGAGTCCTCTGCACGGATTTCTCCAAACTCACAGATTTTTTCCAACAATACCTTATTGGTGTTGGATTTGAGTAACAGTGTGTTAAGCAGCAGTCTGCAGGAGTTAAAACTGGCTTCTACCAGTTTTATAAATGCAGTTATGCCTGCTACTACACAAGAGTCTGTTAAAATGGCTATTTATTGGTTTGACGGGGAAAATGAGTTACATCTGTTGAACGAGTTGACGCCCTCGAAGGACGAATTGGTGAGTGCAATTGATGTTATTACCAATGACATTAGCAATGACCCCTCTACAGATTTGTATGGTGCGGTTATTAAATCTACTGATATTGCTTCCGAATTGGTCAAGCAATCAACCTCTGGAGGAAAGATTGGAGCTGCCTCTGTGGTTATTTTCACGGATGGTACCGATCAAGCTTCCCGTTTTACAGAGGAAGCGGCATTAAAAAAGGTTAATGAAGCGAATGCCAATATCTCTTTCTTTAGTATCGGACTGGGTGGTGAAATTGATACGGAGGTTTTAATGTCCATAGGGAAGACCGCGAGTGTTTTTGCCCAAAATAAAGATGAGTTGGAAAGAACCTTCAATGATATTTCCAAAAAGGTTTCCGAACGGGCCAATAGTTATTACTTGTTCGAATATTGCAGTCCTAAAAGGGATGGAAGTGGTGAAAACAATCTGGCCATTGAAGTAAATACCGGCGCTAGAAAAGGTGCGGTACAAACTAAATTCAGTGCCAATGGATTTACAGGTGGTTGTCAATAAAGAAATCACTAATAAAAATTAAAAGGAAGCATAAAAACGCTTCCTTTTTTTTGCTTCAGCTTTAACCTAACAACGTGCTGATAGTCATTTTGTTGGAATGGTATTCAATAGTTTTATGTTTACTGTTTATCTGATAAAACGTCCGTTTATCGATTTACTCCGTATATAATGGCGATAACATTAATATTAATTTAAAGAGTTCAAAATGAAAAGATTATCCATAGTTGCATTATTATCAGTAGCGGTTCTAACGTCATGTGTTTCCAAAAAGAAATATGTTGCCTTGGAAGATAACCTATCGCAAACCCAAAGCAGATTGACCAAGACCCAAGTTGAAAAAGAGGAATTGGAAGCTAAAATGACTAAAATCGAAGCTAGGGTTGAAGAGTACAATTCGAAAATCAATTCCTTAAAGGAAATGAACGATAGTCAGTTCACTACCGTAGACGATGTTGCCGTTATGAGCAACAACACCAAAGCCAAGATGAGAAGTACCTTAAAAAATGTTGATCCTGCAAAATTGGCAGCTGCCAAAACATTGGAGGATTCCATGAATTTGGCCGTTTCCTACAAATTGAAGCAGTCCATTTCTGAGGAAGGTGAAGATGTTGATGTAAGTATTGACAAAACTGTGGTTATGATTAATATTTCAGACGAGTTATTGTTCAACACAGCAAGCTATAATGTTAGCAACAAGGCCGGAAAAATTTTAAACAAATTGGCTGATGTTATCAAATCAGAGCCAAGTATGGAGGTTATGGTAGAAGGTCATACCGATTCTAGAACAATAAATACCCCAATGGTTTCAGATAACTGGGACCTAAGTGTGAAACGTGCCACCTCTATAGTGCGTAAATTACAGAAGGAATATGGAGTAGACCCTTCACAGTTGATCGCTTCCGGTAGAAGTAGCTATTTGCCTTTGGTGGAAAACAATTCCAAGGAGAATATGGCTATGAACAGAAGGACAAAAATTATTATTCTTCCAAATTTGGATAAATTCTTCGCTCTATTGGATGCAGAGGAAAATTTGTAAGGAACACCGTTCCATCATTGAAAAGGGGATGTTTATGCATCCCCTTTTTTTATGTCCAACCACCTGACAATGTCCATAGCAAAACTGTTATTCCGACATGGCAGATAGGATTTTAGGCTTTCTTGTAGGTTCGTATATAGTACAACCGCCCAACATCCCGAATAACCTATCCTAAAAGCTGTAGACCTATACACCCTATTTACGTTGATCGTATCCACGTTGCTAGTGATGCTTTAGGTGTTTATAAAACATGGTCCCTATATGACGATTCACTTCGGCTATTGAATTTTTACTTGTAGACCATCGTATTAGGTACCGTAATAGCGTCTTGGTCTAGGTCTAGGTCTACTAAAAAACCATTAATTACGGCATAGGCTATTTTTCCGTCTTTTTCCAAGAAGAACGTTGGGTTAATGCCCGGTTCCAAAAAAAGTTCTGGAACCGTATAGTTAGGACCGATAAGATGAACGGGGAACGGAGAATTAAAGTGTTTCCCTGGAATGGTCTCCATACGCACGTACCCATATCCATTTTTTAAAAGCTCCTTAAAATCCAATGCTTTTACTTCGTTCATGGTATTCAAGGTTTTAGGATATGCAAGGGCCTGTTTTACCGTATATGCTGATGCGTCTAAGGTTTCATAACCATAATAGGTAGAGAGATCACCCTGATCCATTATTCGACTACTATACCAAAATGAGGTGTGATCTCGATAATCGACTTCAACCTGATTGATGCCCAAATCCAATGTATACGTATTCCCCATCAATTCATAATTGGCTCCCACTATTTTCAAATCGAACAACTTACGATCATTTTCTGGGATTTTCTCATATTCAGCAATGGATATATCCTTATAATTCCCTTTGGCAATGGTGTAGATTGCGGATAGAATGGAGACGTAGTTTAATTTTCGAATTTCCTGTTTTTCCACATCATTGGGATAGCCACCCGACTCAATCAAAATCGTACTAGTACCCCATTTTTGAATATTGTCACCAAAGGCCCTAGGCTCAAAATCATCATTATACCTCCCTACTTGTCCCGGTGCATACTTCTGTAGGATATCGTTCATAAAAACAATAATCTTCATGGCATCGCCACGGGTTTCATTGATTTCCTTTTCGTAGTTGTATGCTGGTGCCAAATAGGAAATGGTGGCGGGTTTTTCAGTGCGTTCGGCATTGTAATAGGTACTTTGGTCATGCAGATTAAATCCGAAATCGGCTTCGAGGCTATCGCGTACACGTTTTAGGGTTTTGGACTCAGGTGATTGTAATTGTAACGCATCTCGGTTAATGTCCACACCCAATAAATTTCTACGCTGAAAAAGTTCCGCTCCATCCGGATTCAACATAGGTAAAAAGTGAACGGTCAAATTGGCCAAAATTGCTTCTTTTTCCTCCTTGAAATCCGGACTATCAAAGAAATTCAAAATATCGAAAATAGCTTGTGTTGCAGTGGGTTCATCACCATGCATTTGTGACCAAAGAAAAACATTGATTTCACCAGCCCCAAGGCTTATCAGACTCAAATCTTTTCCTCCAATCGATTCACCAACGGTAGTTACCTTGAATTTTGGGTTTGCGGCATAGTTATTAATGAGCGGTTGTATATCACTCCGTTTAATACGCCTTTTTTCTATGGATTTTTCCTTATAGGTTTCGTAAGTATCGTATAACTGCGTGGTGATATTTGTCGTTTGTCCACTGGCGACAAAAGAAATTGATATAAGTAATGCTAATAAATATTTCATGGTATTTAATTCTGTTCGTTAATAAAATACAAGTGTCACTATTTACCCTTTCGGGATTTCCTTAAAATTCAAATCCTTCACGCTCTCCCTCACTTTTTCCATAAATTCGGAACCAGGGTCCGTTTTAACCGTACGGTAACCCTCATCTTTTTCCAACCACAGTGGATGGTCCTCAAACAGCGTATACTCATAGTGGCCTATCAAGAAATCGATTTCATATTTTCCCTTAAGATAGCGTACCAGCCAAATATTGGAATTCAATTGTTCCCTTGTCAAAGGCAAATCGTCCGTACCCCCAACATTTTCAACACCTATGGCACAGTGATTGAGTCCTATGACATGACGGGCCATAGTAGTTTCAGGTAAGAGTTGGTATATGGTACCATCCCTATCGATCATGAACTGGGAAGAAACATTCAAACCGCTTACATTCTTTATATCAGGACGCCAGTTGGGTAAGGTGGCCGGATCAAAAGCTTGGAATGACTTTTCAAACGTGGGAATGACCGTCCAATGTAAAACTATCATTTTAGGGACTATTTTTGGGGCATCTTGTTCCAAACCGTACCTATTTCGGAGATATTCCAAGGTTAATAACTCACGTTCCTCGTTAAAGCTAATGGGTTGATTAACAATCGTTTTTGTCGTGGTACAAGCCCCAAATAAAATGATTGAAAGTAGACCGTATACAATACCTTTCATCGTTTGATTTATTAAATACTGTCCTTTTTAACAGCGTATTTTATAGTAATTTTTCTTCTGCCCCACTCCTTCGCTCTTTTTACACTTTTATCCATATAAATATCAATTCTATTCCTCCATCGAGGATGCATTTTATCCTTAACTATGTAAATTCCCTCGAAAGTATCAATTTTTACCATGGTATTATACGCGAGCCCTTTTTTTAAAAGGTCTCGAGAAACGGCTATCCATTTTACTCCTGGTTTAATGGAATCTCCCCAAGCCGTTATGGCAGGATGTTCATAAGAAGTCTGATACGGAAGGGAATTATAAGCCGTGGCGGTCACTTCTAGCGGAACCCAATCGTAGGTATCTTCCATGGAGGTATCGCCACAACCTAAGGCTGCCAAAAAAAGAAATAATACAACGATTCTTTTCCCCATGGATGCTAATGTAGTTTATTTTCCAAAAACAGGGGGGGGTCCGTACAACTCTCGCTCAATGCCTTTTCCAATTCTTAGGTTACAGGCGTAAACGGGTAGGCAAGCGCACTTAAGACGAGGTCTTCATCCCCAACACCGTCCAAATCCACTGCACCCATCAAGAACCATATGCCATTTACGTGTCCGCCAAATGTTCCCCCTGAAAATCTTGCAAGATTAAACTGAATGCTTTTCTTTAAATTTGCAAGGCTATGAAAAAAGATAAAAAACCGGATAATGTCGTTTTCGACCAAGAAACCCAGGAATATCATGGGAAATTATTGCCATTTGCTACTACAGTATCCGCTCCAAAAATAACTCCGCCAGACGTCAGCTCATGGAAAAACACCCAAATTGTAGGAGCCAATAATCAGTTTAAGGCGAAATATGAAGCCTTACAAGCGGATTACAAAAAGTTAATGGATGATTTTGAATATAATAACCTGGTGTATAGTGCCAAATTCAATTTTGAGCCTATAGTTGGTAAAGAATATCACTTATACAAATCTAAGGACGAAAGTACTTTTTTATCCTTGATCTTACCCCATGAATGTAACTTTGAGCATTTTGGAAGTTTTAGGCTAACGCCGGATAAAACTTGGCAAAAACTATGAACCAGGTACTGAGGCACAACTATTTTCGGATTTTATCATAGGAAAAGATTTAGTTTCCCAATGAATTTGGGCGACCAGAATAGTTCTATCATGTTATACTACGTTCCAATAAGTGTGTCGGTCCTCTTTTGAAAGTTTCCTTTGAACCATAAGAGATGGTTATTTGAAGTTATACTCACTTCACAAAGATCAATGTGATGTTAAAATTACCTATCATTTTGATAAATTTGCCAAAATTGAAAAAAGACGAATGAAAAAATTAAAGTGGATTTTAGGTATCGCAATTGTTGCTATAGTTGTTCTAGCGTATTTCAATTACCCAAAATTAAATCTCATTTCGGGATATGCCTCCAAGAATATGGCTTCCAATGTATTTGTCGCAGACAGGGACCCTGTGGATGTTTCGCTGTATGATCATGAAATGCCCCTTATAAATTTGGCACAATCCGAAGCTTCTGAAAAAGATGCTTCGGCTACCGCCTCGGTATACGGGCTTATGCAGCGTAAAGCGGTATATAGGAAAGGTGTCGGTGCTGTGCTTACCAATCATGAATTTTCCAAACACAACTTTGACCTTGTTCCAATTAGGACTATAAATACGGATACACTAATCTTTCCCTTTGGAAATCAAGGGAGTAAGGATACGCTTCTGGAAAATGTGGATTATGCAAAACTGGAAGTAGCCCTCACAAATGCATTCAATGACCCCGAACAAAAGACGAGGACATTATTGGTTGTACACAAAAATCAAATCATTGGTGAGCGTTATATCCGCGGATTTTCCAAGGATACCCCTATTTTGGGCTGGTCCATGACAAAAAGTATTTTGGCGACCCTGTACGGTATTTTAGAATACCAAGGGAAAATTAAGGTTGATGCTTTGGCACCAGTACCGGAATGGCAAAATGATGATCGTAGAAATATAACCTTGAACCATTTATTGCGTATGCAGAGTGGCTTGAAGTGGGACGAGGACTATTTTAGAATATCCGATGTTACACGTATGTTGTTCTTGGCTTCAGATATGGGCTTGGCACAAAAAAATAATGCATTAGTGGCCCCTCCCAGCAAAATATGGAACTATTCGTCTGGCACCACGAATTTATTATCCGGGATTTTACGTGATACGTTTAAGAGCCACCAAGAATATCTGGATTTTCCGTATACCGAATTGATTGATAAAATTGGGATGCACTCCATGTTGTTGGAAACGGATTTGGTAGGGAATTATGTGGGTTCTTCCTATGCATGGGCCACTACACGGGATTGGGCGAAATTCGGACTTTTGTACCTGAACGAAGGGGATTGGAACGGCCATCGCATATTTGCCGAAACGTGGGTAGATTATGTCACCAAACCCACCCAAGATTCCAATGGAACCTATGGGGCGCACTTTTGGCTGAATGCCGATGGTAAATATCAGGATATACCGAGGGACTTATATTCCGCTAACGGATTTCAAGGCCAGCGGGTATTTATTATTCCTTCTAAAGACTTGGTTGTTGTCCGCACGGGATTGGAAGAGCAAACCGATGAAAGGTTCAATACCTTATTGCGTGAAATTTTATTGGCCATTCAATAAAAAAACGCAAATTTTTATCGCAGTAATAGGGAAAAACAACACTCTGGGACACTTTTACAACAAATTCTACTAAGCACACAACAATAGTTTCCCAAAACTACAGGCTCCTTATATATTTACAGTGTTGTTAAAAACGAATTAAATATTTTCATTTTCATATAGTGTTCTCGTAAAAGAGTCTGGTCTTCGCTGATCGGACTCTTTTTAGTTTACTTCGGCTTCGCTCAGCAGCCTTCCAGAGTACATCTTTCAGTCGTTTGCTATTAATTTCTGGTCAAATCAAAATTTTGAAATATAAGAGCCTAAAAGTCGTATAGGTTCCAATAGTTATATTTTTGCCAACTGCCAACTGCCAACTGCCAACTGCTAACTGCTAATTGCTAAGTCACTGAGCGGAGCCGA
>JBBSKR010000152.1:0-8718 GCA_038256135.1 Flavobacteriales bacterium
GTTCTATATTCCATCACGAGGCATACTCGGTCTTCGTAACCAATTATTGACCGCTACCGCCGGTGAGGCCATCATGGCACACCGCTTTTTGGAATATCAACCAATGAAAGGGGATATACCTCAACGCCAAAATGGTTCATTGGTTTCTATGGAGAAAGGGAAGGCAATTCCTTACTCAATCGATAAATTACAAGATCGTGGTAAGTTTTTTGTAGATCCGGGTGAGGATATTTATGAGGGACAGGTTATTGGCGAAAATTCTCGTGGAGACGATATGACCGTGAACATAACCAAAACTAAAAAAATGTCAAACGTTCGTTCTTCTGGAGCGGATGACAAGGCGAAAATTGTACCTGCCATCAAATTTTCATTAGAGGAAGCGTTGGAATATATTCAGAAAGATGAGTATGTGGAGGTTACACCCAAACATCTAAGGTTGCGTAAAATATACTTGACTGAAAATGACCGCAAGCGGAACAAAATAGCATAATCATCAGGACTGTCTAAAGAGTCCAACTCCCGGTCATTTCGAGCGCAGTCGAGAACTTCAATTTCTTGACTTTTAAAGTATTTCGACTGCGCTCAATATGACAATATAAAAGGGATCAATCAGACTTTTTAGATAGCATTTTTTAATGCCCACTATGAAATATCCACTATAATTGTTTTTAGAAATCGGAAACAATTCCCTTGCCCAAGGTTCCAACGTTGAGAGTCTATAGTAACCATCAAGCGATTTTTAATTTTGTTTAAGCCTGGTTTAAATAAGAATTCCTTAAAATTCGCAGTTACAAATTCCTACATTCTCAATAATTTCAGGTAACCCTTTATTTATTGGGTTTCAAAACGATTTTTAGCTATTTTAATTGTTCGATTTCAACAACTAACAACCTAAAAATTATGCAACTAGAAGGAAAAAATGTGCTCATTACCGGGGGTACGAGAGGAATAGGCAAATGTATGATACAAGAATTGGTGAAGGGTGGTGTTCGCCATATCGCTGTCATTGCACGTGATAAACAGAATCTTAAAAAGCTTTCCCAAGAATTTGAAGGAGTGAAATTCATAAAAATTGCCGGTGATGTTGCTGATATAGAGGTGTTGCGCGAAGCTGCGGCTCGTATAGAGGATAAATGGGGACATTTGGATATACTGATCAATAATGCCGGTATTGTAGCTGCGGGTCCATTGGAGGATATACAGGATGAAGATCTATATGATCAAGTAGCCGTAAATCTAACGGCGGTACTTTTACTTACCAAATATTGCATTCCCCTTTTAAAAGCATCTGAAGAAGCAGGCATATTGAATATATCCTCGGGATTGGGCCTTTTGGGGATGCCGTTTTACTCGGTATATGGAAGTACCAAGGCTGCCGTACGTCAATTTTCCGACTCCATGCGAAGGGAACTGGCTCCGTTCAATATCACTGTTACCTGCTCATTCCCTACCGCAACTGACACCGATATGATGGAAAATTTTAAGGGCAGGGAAATGGATTCCCCGGAGTTTGTAGCTAAGCGTTCCATAGAAGGATTGATGAACAAAGAATTACAAGTAATTTTTGGTGGGGAGGAACGACTTAAGGAAAACGTTATGAATTTCGAGTCTCCAAAGGAATTTGACAAAAAGGTGGCCGAAAATTACGAGGAGCGTAAAAAAGCCAGTTTGGACCATAAAGCCGTATAGTCCAAATTGGAAAACAAATCAGAACACGGCTGTAGCCTTATGAAACATTTCATTGTTTATTCCCTAGTTGCAGTTCTTTTCATGTTATCCTGCAAGAATATAGCAGAACCAGAAAAGGAAACTACAGAAAAAAAAACGCTTGCAGCGGGTAATTCCGCTATGGTCCCCGCATCCTGGGTAACCAACAGGGTTGAAAAGGCCCAAAATAGATTGGGTAAAACTGAGGCGGGTAAGGTAATTTGGAATGCTATGGAAGCCCATGGAGGATTAAAAAAATGGTATGAAAATGGGGCATTGGCCTTTCGGTTCAATTACCGACCGCTGGACGGAACTGCCAGAGATAGTTATCAGGTGATTAATACCTGGAGCAACAAGGCGAAACACACTAGCGTTGCAGACAGTACGGCGCATTATGGATGGACAGGTGAAAAAGCATGGGTTCTGGCCAAGGATAGTACTGCATTTGCATACGACACCCGTTTTTGGGCCCTGACTCCATATTACTTTTTAGGACAACCTTTTGTATTGGATGGAGAGGGAGTAAATCTAGAGTTATTGCCAGAAATTACCTATCAGGATAAAAAGCAGGATGTGGTAAAGGTTACTTTTGATGATGGTACAGGGGATGCGCCAGATGATTATTATATTCTCTATTTTGATACGAATACACATATTCTAAGTGTCATCCGGTATATTGTTTCGTATCCGGCTTATTTTAAAGAGGGTGAACATATGCCTGAAAAATTTATGGAACTCATCGGTGAAAATAGGGTAGCGGGTATTTTGTTCCCGAATAAATATAAGACCTACTGGTTAACAGATGATAATGAACCTGGCGAATACATAACCAATATTGAAGTATCCAATTTGACCTTCAAAAAAGTAGTACCGGAAGATTTTTACGAGGCACCAGCGGATGCACGCATTATCGACGGATTATAGGAAATTGGTTTTATTATCTTTGATAGAACCTTTAAACGCCCTAGTGTGTTGTTATGCGCAGCGAATATATTAGGGGCATTCCTATAAATTAATACTAGAGACTTTCTACAAATAAATTTATACCTTGGGTGCTTTGTGAAGCGATGCTGCTGCAGCGCCAATGATGCCCGCGTGATTCTGTAATTGGGCTGGAATCACCTTTGTTTCAATTTTTATCTGATCCTTAAATTCTTCAAAATCTTTTGAGGCACCCCCACCCAAAATGATGAGATCCGGGGATATAATCAGTTCAACATATTCAAGAAAAGTATTGAATCTTTTACCCCATTTGGTATAGGACAAATCTTCCCGATCTTTTGCAGATCCCGCCGCCCATTTTTCAATTTTCTTATATTTTTTATAGGGTATTTGTCCCAATTCGAAGTTTGGGATTAATTTGCCATCTAAAAAGGCACCACTTCCCAATCCGGTTCCAATTGTAATCATAACGACCAAGCCTTCTTCCCCTTTTCCTATACCATAATTTATAGTAGCATAACCAGCAGCATCGGCATCATTGATGACCGTAAAATCAAGTCCGGTCTTTTTTTCCAACAATTCCTCTACATTTACGCCAAGCCAACTCGGATCTAGATTACCTGTTGCTTTACAGACTCCTTTTTTTATAATGGTGGGGAAACCACAACCAACCTTACCTTTATAATCGAAATGGGCAACTATTTCCGCAATGACATCGGTCATTGCTTCGGGTGTTCTAGGAATCGGGGTCGGAATTCTAAAACGTTCGGAAATCATTTCTCCTGTTTCCGCATTTACCAATGCTCCTTTTATTCCAGAGCCGCCTACATCGATACCAAGTAAAGTCATTTTATTATTTTCTTAAGGAGTACAAAGAAACAAAAAAGAATTGGCTCTTTGAAGTAAGAACTCAAGAGCTAACGGAATTGCAGTATTGCTACTAAATTTTAAGATAAAAACGAGACTGTCTAAAAAATCTAACTCCCTGTCATTTCGAGCGTAGTCGAGAACTTCAACTTCTTGATCTTTAAAGTATTTCGACTGCGCTCAGTATGACAATAAGGTTAAAATTTACCTTTTTAGACAACCTCATTTTACTGTGGCATCATCAAACCGACAATGGTGCTTACCTGAATTTCCTCATCTTCTTCGTCTATTTCGGTGTCAACGGTATAAGTGATGGTGAATTGCTTGCCAACGTATTGTTTATCAGTTAAATCAAATTGCTGACTTACGTCTTGGGAAACATAGTTGAATTCAGACTGGTAGCCATCGCTATCGGTAAATATATACATACCATCCTCATAACCTGCAAAAGTCGCATTCATTTTATCGGTTTCTTGTACGTTCAAGTTGCCGAATGAGCTAAGCGCTACAAAAAGTACTACTAAAATTGATTTCATTTTTTATTGAATTTAGTTCAGTTATTGATTTTTTTTCTGTTTTCAAGATGCCCATTGAAGGTTTGAAAAGTAAGATACAAATGAAATCTAAATAGTTGAATAACGCTATATTTTTTCATTTTATTATGACATTTTTTAAATGCATAATAAACTGTAAGACAGGATGGTAATTTTGATTTGCCGGTACAAAAGATTTTACTTTTCCATTCGATTATCGTAAAATTTGATGCTACCTTTGGGTCGAATAATAATAGAGAACCATTGAGAAAAATAAAGAAGAATTCCTTTTTAAACCTACTATTGATTTTAATTTTTTTGGGTTCCCAAAAAACCTTTACACAAAACCAGTTATCGACAGCGGAAATAGAAAATTTAATCGTAAAGTACAACAATGATATTCGCGGACCTTATAAGGATATTCGCTGGTTCTGTACCGACGGTAGTGTACGGCAACCAAAAGATCCTTGTCCGGAGACTATTGGCCCCGGAGTGCAGCATGCGCGTTATAAGGATGATGTGGTGGCCTTGGGTAAAAGCAACCATGTTTATTTAGGTCAAATTTTGGCCTATACCGATAGGGATGAATTTTGGGATACGGAACAAAATCATTCTAGGATAAAGCAATACCAATTGGATAAATATTTGCGGTTGGTCGATGATGGTTGGATCAACAAAAAGGGACAATATTACAGGGGTTCGGTACAAGTCGAGGATGAGGAAGCTTGGGGCATCGATTTTTATAAATGGTTACTGGCCAAGGATGCTGTTGTAGAAGATAATTTTTACCTCATACGACAATCCTTAAAGGATATCCCCCATAATGGCGACGATAATGTAGCTCAATTAATGCGAAGCGAATCCAAAGTAATTTCAGACCTATACCTGCCTTTTATGGATTTGCGGACCAAAATCCATAGTCAACCGGAAAAGGCCGATATCCAGAAGGTAATCGATTTTAAAGCCAAGAATCAAAAGATGCTAACATCGGATCTGAACAAAAAATTGGATGCATTGGTCAATACCATGCAAACATTTTTTGAACCGGTAGATGTTCAAGCCTTATTGAACAAATCGAAACAGGTTAAGGGTACAGAACTTGGGGATAAGATTCAGGCCTTTATCCAAGGGAAGACCACCAACGAACAACCCTCTTGGTTGGTCAATGAAACGTCTCAATTGCTGTTGGAGATTCGGGAAGGATTATTGCAAGAAAAAAGGCCAATAGCTCGCATGCAGCTGTTGGACCTCTCCTTAAAGCTGGAAGAATTGTTATTCCAAAATGCCCCAATTTGGGAACCTACCACTTTAAGCGGTCAATTGGAAAAAATATGTGCCTTAACCACGGCATCGGCCGGGGCCGGTTATTTGGAACTGTGGGAATGGGAACAAATTTCTGGTACACTTAGCAAATTTGAACAAGAAAAGTTGAGTTTGGCGGCATTGACACAGCTATTGGAAACTGCCCGATCGGCGGTAGAGTGGAGTGCGGCCATGGTTAAGGCGAACTATCAGGACGTTGTCAATACCTACACTGGGTTTGAACAAAAGGCATATGGCTTTATCGATGACCGCATTAGAGGCTCCATTGCTCTGCATCTAGGGAAAAGTGTAGGGGAATTGGGTGATTTCATAGCAAAGGAGTCCTCCTTAACGAACAAGGTCATGGATATTTCCAATCAAAGCTCCTTTAGAGGGTTAAACCCAGGGTACGCTTTTGGGGAATTGGTGGTCGTCGATGGTTCTTCCGAAGATATTGAAGTCTCGTCCGATAAAATCTATATTTTTCAACGGTCCCCATCCGATTTAAAACCGGTTGCGGGTATCGCTACCGTGGCAGAGGGTAATATGGTCAGCCACGTACAATTATTGGCACGTAATCTGGGAATTCCCAATGCTGCATTGTCCGATGGAAATCTTCAAAGCCTAAAAAAATATGATGGACAACGGGTCTTTTATGCCGTTTCCAATAAAGGCAATGTCATTCTAAAGCCCGAATCACAAATGTCGGAACAGGAACGCGGACTTTTTACAAAAAAGGAACGGAATACCGATAAAATTGAAGTACCCATAGAAAAAATTCGGTTAGATAATACGGATGTTCTCAATATGAAGGATGTAGATGCTAGTGATTCTGGCGAATTGTGCGGACCAAAAGCGGCCAATTTGGGGCAGTTGAAAAATCTGTTTCCGGATCAGGTAGTGGAAGGGTTGATCATTCCTTTTGGAATATTCAGGGACCATATGGACCAACAGATGCCGGATCAGGATAAATCTTACTGGGCCTATTTGAATGCCATGTTTACGGAAGCGGAACGTATGCGTACGGCTGATGTACCAGAACCTGAAGTAGAAAATTACCAATTACGACAGTTGGAAATTTTAAGGGATGCCATTAAAAAAATGCCTTTGAAATCGGAATTCATGAACCAATTCGAAACCAAGTTCACTGCTATTCTGGGTTCCGATTTAGGGAATATTCCGGTATTCTTACGAAGTGATACCAACATGGAGGATCTGAAGGATTTTACAGGGGCCGGATTGAACCTTACCCTGTTCAATGTATTGGAAAAGGAGAAGATTTTGAACGGAATCAAAGATGTTTGGGCATCCCCTTATACGGAGCGTAGTTTTAAGTGGCGCCAAAAATATTTGTTGAATCCAGAGAATGTTTTCCCATCTATTTTGGTCATACCCAGTGTAGATGTGGATTATTCTGGAGTGTTGATTACCAAGGGAATCAACTCCGGTAATGAAAAGGATCTCACTATCGCCTTTAGTAGGGGTGCGGGCGGTGCCGTTGATGGGCAATCTGCAGAAACCTATACCATTTATGATGCTGGGGGGTATCGCCTTTTGGCACCGGCACGAGAGCCTATGTACACTACCTTACCTACAACCGGGGGAACGGGCAAGAAAGTTGCAAGGTTCCCAAATAGAGTGGTCAATACGAAAAATATTGACGAAATCAGGGACTTGGCCAAAACCATACGGGAAACCTTGCCCAAGGCGACCAATTCAGATTATGAAGGCGCCTACGATGTGGAACTTGGTTTTAAGGATGATAAACTGTGGCTGTTTCAAATACGGCCTTTTGTTGAAAACAAAAAAGCGGTAAGTTCTGGATATTTGGAATCCATCACCCCAAAAATTAATGCGGAAAAGGAAATTCCGTTAAGCACAAAATTATAATGAGGAAAGGCATACTGTTACTATTCGTGGTGTTATTGGCATCGGCATTCACCACCTATACGTATTATCCCATAGATGGATATGAACATACCGGTATCACACGATTAAAGCGTTTGGAACGTATTAAAAGTGGTGAAATTAAAGATGCTACTGCATTACCACCAGGAGCCTTAAAATCATATAGTGAAATTGAATTGAACCTATTGTCCCGAAAGGAAGACAGTGCCATGGCTTTAATGCAAGTGGATGAGGCGTTCCAAAAGGAAATCAGTGCCCTGTTCCGTGGTTTGGATAAAAGTTATTCCTTGACCGTTTTGGACATTTCCGATCCTGAAAATGTGCGCTATGCGGAACGCAACGAAACTGCGGGCTACCAACCCGGTAGTGTGGGAAAATTGGCGGTATTGGTCGGTTTGTTTACCCAATTGGAAAAGATTTATCCCGATTCCTTTGAAAAAAGAACGGAACTGTTACGTAACAAGTCCGTTAAGGCAGGAGTTTGGGGCCTTACCGATGAGCATACCATACCTATTTATAATATTGAAAAGAATACGCTGGTAAAACGGCAGGTGATTGCGAGTGATGTCTTTACCTTGTATGAATGGGCGGATCATATGTTGTCCGTTAGTAATAACGGAGCAGCCAGTATTGTTTGGCGGGAATTGCTTTTAATGGCAGCTTTTGGCGACAAATACCCTGAGCTTACCCAAGAAGAAACTGACGCTTACTTTAAGGAAACCCCAAAAAAAGATTTGACGGATTTAAGCAATGAGGTGGTCAATTTGCCCTTACGGGATTTAGGAATTACGGCCGATGAATGGCGTTTGGGAAGTTTCTTTACCAGAGGCGCCAATACCTACGTAGGCGACAAGGGTGGCAGTATCGGTTCCCCACAGGGCCTAATGAAGTTTTTGGTGCAGTTGGAGCAAGGTAAGGTAGTGGACGAGGCCTCTAGTCTTGAGATGAAGCGCTTGATGTATATGACGGATCGACGGATACGCTACGCCCAGTCGCCCACTTTAAAGGAGGCCGCGGTTTATTTTAAATCGGGCTCCTTATACAAATGTGACCGTAGCAAAGGGGAGGCTTGTGGAAAGTACATGGGGAACGTGACCAATTTCATGAATAGTGTAATTATTGTGGAACACCCCGATAACTGCCGTTATATGGTGGTCTTGATGACCAATGTACTTCGTAAAAACTCCGCAAGTGATCATATGTACTTGGCAGGTAATATCGATAAGTTGATCAGGAAATAAGCAGGTGCCGTTTCTGATTTATTTTTTTTGCTATACCAAGAGGTATTGGTAAAATGTGGATATACGTATAAGTACTTATATTCGTAATGCTAACGGGATATACTTACAAATACGTTTATTCAATTGTTGTGCTTCATTTCCAGAAACCGCTAACCAATGATAAAATTCTTTAGAAAAATTCGCCAAAACTTGCTTATGGAAAACAAAACTGGAAAGTA
>JBBSKR010000153.1:0-8568 GCA_038256135.1 Flavobacteriales bacterium
ATGGCTAAAAGTGATTCCATCTACGGTATTATGGTCGGTCCAATAAATCTCTTCCGGACGGGTTTCCCCCATGTCGGACTTGTTGTAGTATTCCATTTTGTGAATCAATCGATCCTTGGGGTCTACGTAGAACCTCCATCTGTCTTTCCCGACCTCCGGAGCATAGGAAATATCAAGAAGTGTCGGTTTTTCAACTGAACTTTCCAGAAGGCTGAAGCTGGCCAATGTTAAATCCGTAGAAGCTAAACTTGCCTTTACACCGCTGTCCTTTAATTTGAAGGGCATGGAAAACCGAAAGAACGCCATGGAGGAAGCGCACAGCGGTTCACAAAATTTCGAATCACACATCATCCCCTCTTCCTTGGCAGTGGCCTTGGGATCTGCTACCTTGTCATCGCGGGAAGCCCAATATCCATCCTTATCCTTGCCTACCCATACCTCGCTACCATCTTCACCGACCGATTTGACCTGTAGTTTAAGACCTTCATTGGTCTTTTTAAAATAAAAAGTTTCTTCGGTGGTTCGCAAAGCACTGCCGTCTTCCGCATACAGATTATGGGTTCGCTTAAATTGACCTTCTTTTATACCGTTCCAGGAATCCATACCCCCGGCGGCATCCACTATTTCGTCAACAAATTCTTCCCCTGTGGGTTCGCGCAGATAATTCTCCCATGTGTAATAACTTGCTGTGACAAGCCCCAAAATCAACATCAATGTATAAAAAAGGTGAATGCGTTTTATGGTAATGGGCTTTATCAAATCGTTTACATGAAGACCGAACCACCATGGTACTTTTTCTTCGGTGATGTTCTCCGTTTTTTTGGGACGTGATGTGGGTTTAAGGTCTTGATCCATAGGAGTATATTTATATTAAAAATACGAAAATCATTTTACATTGAAGAAGCCGATATGCCTTTTTAATGAATTCAATTCTTCACAAATTTTCCAATTGCAGCCATTCCTTCAATTTTTCTATAGCTTTGGGTATAGCGGTTGTTACCTCTGGACTCATTCCGATGGCGAAATCGTCGTGCGTCGCCGCTTCACATCCTAAAATGTATACTTTTTTGGGAAGAACGTTTAACGCTTTAGCCAGCATCAGTGCACGAATGGGATTGGTATAATGCATATCTGCCAAAAAAGTCCGTTTTTCAAAAACGGGCATTTCATCTATATCGGAAACAGATTCCATTTCCCTAAAATAGACATGGCCGGCATTTTCACCCCATTCTACTGCATCGGCCATAACCAACACATCATATCCGTAATGGAGCTCCTGCACCAAATGAATTCCCCCTATACCAACTTCCATCAACTTGATCCGTTCAGGAAACTGTACCGATTTCGCAAAACTCTTAACGAATTCAATTCCAAAGGCATCATCTTGTTTTAGTTCGTTGCCGACCCCTGCGATGAGCACTTTAGGCTTACCCATTATTTTTTTACCTCAAAAAGACCTTCGTCAAAGTCTTCGTTAAAGCGAATATTTTCATTCGTATATATCGTGCTTACAAATAATACATCACGATTTGCATTGGTCTTGTAGCTCTTTCGAACGTGGTTTATTTTGATGCCGTCCACTTGGGTAAAAGATTCGTATTGCGTATAACTATGACCAGCGCCATAATCTAGAAAATTGGCTACTGGTTCACACGAATCTTTGTCAAAATAGTACCACCACGTGTGCATCCCTCCTGCACTACCTGCGAATTTTTTGTAGTCAACTTTTATAGCATGTACAATCTTATTATTGTGCAAAGTGTCTAGTCCTTCATAGGTCAAAATAGCACCGGGGTCGGCCAGTTTAAAAGGCATACATACTACATATTGTGAACCATAGGAGGAATTCCAGGCCGCATTGAGATTTGCCTCATCATTCTGTAACTTCCCATTTTCCAATTTAAATGCTTGATTCCCGTTGTTTATTATTTGATGTTTATTGCCCTCTTCTTCCCATGTAATGGACGCCTTGAATGTCGGTCGCAATTGGTATAGATGTAATTGACTGGCTTCCCTGAGTTGGTTGCCCAAAGAATCTAAAAATTGAATTTTCTTGGTATAGGATACGTTTTCTTTATCCGCCCAATTCTTCCAACCTCCCGAAAAATAGATTGCTTTTCGCACAATATCACCTGCCTCTGAATTGGGCAAGTTTGGTGGAATAGCATCGTCCGCTACCCCAATTGTTGCAGTTTGGGGTGAAGTTTCATTTTTATTTTTGCAACCAATAAATACGATTATGACCACTAAGGTGAATAGGCAAGCTTGTTGTTTTGTCATCATTATTCTTCGGTTTCGTTTTTCTTAAAATCATACAATTCAAGTAAGGTATGAATGGTGTAATCTTGTTTCAGGGTATCGCTTAAGTCGGGGTGGCTGCGTTCTATGTTTTCCATTATTCGTGCAAGCGGTTCGCGATGTAAGAGGTCGAAATATTTTAAAAGTTCGGACGTGTAAGTCCGCACGCCCTCATCCGGTAAATTTTCGGACTCCTTGACAAGTTCTTTTACCTTTTGCACGATTTCCTTAAACTCGTAGTTGTTGAAAAATATTGGCTTCATATTATTGGCTGGCACAGTTATGTACGCAATTCTCTAGTTTGACCCCATCGGTTCCATAACAAAATTCGCAATCAGGACCACATTCCCCATGTCCTGCCTTTTGCATTCCTTGAAAGGCTTCGGCGAAATGCGACCCACCTTCCTTCTTTCCGATTTCAGAAAGGCTAAATCTTGCATCGTTGCCAATTTTCTTTGCAACCAAAAAACCTTCCGCAGCAATCTTTTGCAAATGAAACCGAAGATTTTCTTCTGAAGTATTCAAAAAAGGCAAAATTTCGGATGCACTTATCTCGGCCCCAAATCCTTCCCCGTTCATCCAATAGAGTACTTGTAGGATTTCGTCCTTCCAAAACATACAGCGTATGGGGGAATCTTCTATTTTTTTATTTTCCATAATCCACTTCCCTAAAAATACCGTCGCCTTTTAAAAAGCGAACATCGTCTACCGCGGTTACACCGTTTAATGCAATGTTACGAACGGTATCCAGAATCTCTGGCACCTTCGCATCTACTTGCGATGTCAAATGCTCCCCGGCCGCCTCCGGGCCGGGTTCCACATCCACTAAATATAACTCTTTTGGCCAAACTTTAAAAAATTCACCGATAACCAATAGGTTTTCAACCGAAATCACTCCGGTTGCAGCATCCCCTATACATGCCTGAATTTGTTTTTCGGAAGGAAGACCGCCCTTCCATTGAAAAATATTGATCGCCCCTATATTTCTGCTTTTACGTTCGATGGCCACTAAAAAAACAACCCTGTCAAACGGAGTTTTTAGGGTTTGAAAATACTGGACAATCGCTATAGGCCCCCAGTTCATCTCCTCAACGGTTACTAGGTCTGGCCAATCCATTTTTCTGATATCAGGAAGCAGGATAGGACCCACGGAATGATTTCTCAATAAGTGATAGCCTACCGTTCCTATGAGCGTCCGTTTATTCGATTCCACAGGCACAGGTCGTAACTTCACGGGTTACCATGTGATCACTGTCTTTTGCCATAATATGGGTCGTACAGGGCATACAAGGATCAAAGCTTCGGATGGCACGTAAAATATCGATGCCCTTATAGTCTTCTGGCTTATCAAATTTTTCCAGTATGGGTGTATTTAAGACCGCTTCCTCATAAGGGCCAGGTGTTCCCCAAGGGGTTCTAGGAGCGGCATTTAAGGTTGAGGGGGTTATAATCTGATAATTTTGGATGACTCCTTTTTCAACCACCAAGTGATGCGTCAAAAATCCCCGACCGGCGCCCCAAGCCCCAAAACCGATATGGGTACCCGTTTTAGGAATCTCAAAAGGTGTGCTAATTTTAGTCTCACCTTTCTTAAGTAGATCCATGGCCAACAACCAATTGTCCATGGCGACCATTGCAGAATAGGGAATACAATACGCCCTGGCACGGTTACGTTCAAAGGCGTTCCAATGCTCTGGGATATGCCATTCCAACATTTTGCCGGGAAGTTGGTGTTTGGGAACGTGTATTTTCATGCTATGCCCCGTATTTTCCAAAAATTGGCTATCAGGGGCAATTTTAGCTTTGGCGGTCAAATACATACGCGTGTAGGCCCCTGCTTCCATAGGCATTCTATCCCATGTCGGCGCTGTATCCCAACTGTAACGTTCGCGCCAACTTTGCTTGCCGGGTTTTGGAATGGTCTCCTTGTTCCAAGGATGATTCGGACTCAAAGGCGTCCCCAAGGGGTCTACCTTATATTTATGCCCCTCCCATTTTTCATAATAGGAATGTTCTATAAATTCTTCCATTCCGGCATTCAATTGGGTCAGCTTGGTGGTTACTACCTCCCCATCTACCAAGACTCCTGGAGTAGACCATCTGGCTTCTCCCCATTTGTCACAATTTTTAAAAGTTGCATCATACGCGTCTGGCCGGTCCCACACACCGGTGTCCATCATGGTTGCCGGGCGGATTCCACATTTTGCGTATTCGGGATTACTTTCCAAAAAGAAATCGAATACATCGTCCCAAATTCCTGTGGTTTTCTGACTGTAATCAAAAAACTTGATCAATCGGCTGTACACTTCGTTCAAGGTGGAAATGGTTACGGTAACGGATAAACCACCGGGAACCACCGATTGCGGATGCGGATATTTCCCTCCAATGAGTACATAGGCTTCCCGTGCCACCCGCGTCATGCTCAACGCTTCTAAATATAGTTTGCCTTTTAAAGGATTCAGGTCTTTCATGATATCCAAAATGGTATCATAGCCATGTACATCCTTATTCCTTGCTTTTGTATTCGCTGCCTTTTCGATAAGCTCTGGATTGGTTTCCTTGACAAGTTCTTCCGAATAATCCGGACCGGCCAATAGAAACAAATGCAGCGGGTGGTCGTAAAGATATTCAATTGCCAAAAGAATATTCCGCATCACAATACCTAAAGGCGGTGGTTTTATCCCTAAGGTCATTTCAATAGCCAAAGCGGAACAGGTAGCGTGCACCCCACCGCAGACCCCACAGGCGCGACTACTGATATAGGCGGCATCCCTTGGATCCCTTCCTTTCAGGATTACTTCATATCCCCTAAATAAAGTGGCCATTGAATTGGTGGAAAGGACTTTCTTTTTTTCCAGATCCACTACACTATGAAATGCCAAAGCACCGGCAACACGCGTAACGGGATCGTAATCAACGCTGCGTACAAAGCCGTTCTTTTCCATCAGGCTTTTCAGTTTATCCTGTTCAACCCCCAAATCCACCACCTTGTGTTCATAGGGGTCGTTAATACCTTCTTTTAAGTAAGCATTACCTTGTTCGTCAAACGCTATCGGTAAATTTTTAAAACACATAAGCCATTTTTATTTAAGGTAGAATCAAATTCGATTCAGACCAATTTTAATACTTTGGCAATAGCCACTAAATGACCATCTACCGATGATAAACCTCCTTGTAATTGTGAGAGCGCCCCATTGATCGTAGTCACCTTTTCACCCAATGGATGGGTGTCATCCACGATTTTCTGAAGTCCACCGGCAAGTCCTTCCAGATGTGTACCGGCTCTTCTTAACGCAACGATAATCAGTATAAGATAAATTACTAAAACGAGTACCAATAATGCTACAATAATCAAGGTAGCGATAAAAAGGGTGGAAGTATCCATTTTCTCTATTTAATATTTTGTGCACGTTGTGCCAGGGTTGTCTTTAAGGTATTCGAATGTTCATTGATGGATCCGGCAACACCCAACATGCCCGAAGCAACCGTAATGGTATCGTCCAAGGCCTTAATATGTTCGGTATTGTCCGCTACACCCAATCCTGCTGTTTTCATCTCGGAAAAATAACGTTCTATATTTTTTGCCGCCCGCCAAGTACGGTGCAATAAATGTATTAGAAATGGCAGCACCAAGACCGTAACGATCAAAAGTATAAGCCACAATATGTTTACCGTTTCTTCCATTTTACACCTTCTGTTTTAAGGCAGCCTTAATAGATTGATCCAATTGCCCATCTACCACTTTTAACCCTTCGGCAATATTCGTAAGCGATTCATTCAATTGTGTCACTTGTGTCGGCAGATGACCTGTCTCGGTCTCGATAGCGCGAAGCCCTAATCGTAACTTTGCCAAATAGCTTTTGCCATCACCACCGATGCTCATTAACGTATCGATAATCCCATTCAGATACTTGACCAGTACGAAAACCAGTAATAAAACCGCCAAAATCGTAACTATCATCAATACTACGCTCATAACTTTTTGGTTTTGGAATTTTCTAAAATACAAGCTGGGCATCCTGGACAGCCTTCGATATGCTGTTGTATGGCCCTGGAACCTGAGATGATGGCTACGGCGGACTTCAGAATGTTGGATACCACTGCATTCGTTTCGGTCAAGAACAATGGGATGTGTATCGTGTTATTCGCCGTGAGTTTACCGTGTGTCCAAATATCTGCAGCTACGCCATCGATTTTAATAGCGGTGGTTTTGACAAGGTGAAGTAGCAACGCTACGACACCGATAACAACAAGGCCAATAACAAGCGAAATAATCCATAAAAGAATTCCCGTACTCATACCTATATTTTAAAATATATTTTTACAATGCCTCTGCAACCAAGGTGGCATGATTCTCTATAGCCTTCGCCTCGGTTTGAATGGATTGTGCTACGGCATTTGTTTTTTCAAGTTCCCAAATACTGTTGGTATTGTTTTGTACTACTTTGACTACCTCCAGGGCCACCCGCGCCAATCTCAAGATACGTTTGGCGGCAAGCCAAATCATAATTAAAAGTACAGCGGCGATTATGACAATCGCCGAGACAATTGCCAAACCTATCAACCATTCGTTGTATAACTCGGTGTTTTCCATATTAGTTACTGTTCGATCCGGGTTTATGGCTATCGCTATATTGCATTTTTTGATACATATAATGCACCACTTTTCTAAGCGGACTTTGTTCGGCTACATGGCCCCAACCGGAAGGTACATGGCCTTTTTTGTCCCATCGGTCTGTGCGGTTGAGATACGCCATTGACATTTCCCTCAAATTTCGGATTACGGATCCCGTAGCCTTTGATACGGTCGAAGAAACCAAAGTGCCTGGAGGCATCTTGTAAAAGGGCGCAAAACTATCCGGGAAACCGGGCATTGTACAGCCTATACAGGGGGCTCCTACGTTCATACATCCCCCAACATGGTTAATAGCTCCTCTTTTATTAATGTTGCATTGAACCACCGGTCCCCAACATCCAATTTCTACAAGACACTCCTTATCACCAAATTCTTCAGCAAAGGTTCCTTCTTCGTACCAACCTGCCCTTGTGCATTGCTGATGGACGGTATCTTCAAACAACCATTGTGGTCGTCCCAACTCATCAAACTCTGGCAACGGTGCAAGTCCGTTAAGGAATAATAAAACGGCTGCTATGGTCTCGGTTATATTATCTCCCTGTGGGGCGCAGCCCGGAATATTCACAACAGGCAGCCCTAAAATACTTCTATATTCTTCGCCGAGCAGATCCATCACACTGGCTGCGTTAGTCGGATTATTCGCAGCTGCAGGAACCCCGCCCCAAGTAGCACAGGTGCCTATAGCAATTACGGCTGCGGCATGCTCCGACATTCTTGTTATCCAACTTGAGGAAGGTATGGGTTGCGGGTCGCCGTTCTCATCTTTATCGGCACCCAATCCGGCCCAATAACCGCCAGTTTGTGCGGCCAAACTTTCATCCATAATGGAGCCCTCGCAGAGCACCACGAACGGTGCTCCCAATTCACCCTTGGCGGCAAGCCGAAAGGGTTTCATAAACTCCTCTCCCGCATTTACCGCCAAAACTGGATGGTGCAAGATCACTTTTGCCGCTCCGGGAATAGTGCCGTTCAACAAATTCTCCACGGAAGGGCTTGAAGCACCTACGGTTGCTATGGAACATCCATCACAACTTCCACCTGCGATCCAAAAGGCATGGACTACGTCAACACTGTTCGGTAAGGCACCTACAAGCGTATTCGCTAAGGCGGGATTTGAAGTCATCATGTTGCTAATTTTAACTGTGTACTTATAAATTTATAAGAAAAGTTGTTAAAACGTTGAAAGAATTACAAATTTAAAATAGAAAATGTTTTCTAAATCCTATTTTTTTTGACGAAACGTTTGGTATCGTAGGACATACCAATAGTGTAGATAAAAGTAGTGTTCTCACGCAATCTATTATCAGGATGCTTCATCAAAAGATATGAATTTGCATTTTTGTCGGAGACGAAAAAACGGTAGCTGGAAATGTATAGTCCTCAAATTCTAGCTAAAATCACAGTAGCTATTTTATTTCACAGTGATTTTTCATTGGCTATAACAACCATAGTATACGATTATATCCAACTTCTAAGTCGAAGTTAAGAAATTGGCACAACAAGAATCAATTTGCCCATTACAAACAATCCATTATTTAAACTGTTATTTGAGGGTTATAGATAGTACTGTTTTGGTGTAAGGTTTTACCGAACCACATGATATGTTTTCTGTTCCGGACCGACACCTTTTATAG
>JBBSKR010000154.1:0-8565 GCA_038256135.1 Flavobacteriales bacterium
GGGGAGAAATACCTGCCGATTTTGGGAGGAAATAGGTAAATAACATTCCCGAAAAAGGCTTAGCTAAATACGTAAGCACTTAATCTTGTTCTAAGCTAGGTAAAGGCGAAATGACGGTCTCTCACTAATGTTAAATACTTACCCTACTGTTAAACAAAATGAGCGAACTCAATTCGATAACATAAATTTTTTCTCGATTTGTCTTAACAATTGGGATTTTAAAATACACAAAACAATACGATATTTGTTTCTTTGCAAACACCTAAGGAAAAACTAATGGCGGTATTTAAATTAATTCTTGTTTCGATAATCTTTTTGGGGAATTTAAACCAAATTGGCAATTGCATCATTCCTTATTGGTCAAATAAAATACCACTTAAAAACATTACGAGTAAGAATGGACTTATTGAATATTTGGAAAATAAAATTGATGCCGACCCAATACGTCATTTGCTCTATGAATATGGATATATAGTTAAAAATAGACTAATTACCGCGGACAAAAACAATACTATTTCTTCGTTTAGACGACCATACGCTAAGAATATTCTGCCCCAAGCTAAGCATATTGATTTAATTTTAAGGCCATCAAACGTTAATCTACCTCAGGAAAATTCAAAAAGTAAAACTATCCCTCCTTCGTTGAATCCTAAATCAAAGCAAAACATTTGGACCGAAAATGGATTTACAGCAGGTTATATTTTAAACTCTTACGGCATTCCATCTTCGTATTCAACGGGTGCCATTAGTCCGTATTTAGATGTTGCAGATTGTTCATTTATACAGCTGAACAATTTTTGTGGCTTTGTCGAAAAAACGGATTATGGGTACTTAGTTTTTTATAATGATACAAAAGAAATAATACGTGTGATAGGAAGTGCCCAAATATTAAATGGGCAATATTATGACATAAGTGAAATAACAGGTTTAAAATATATACGATTTACTTCTTATGCTTATAACGAAACAATTGAAGATGTCTCAGTTTACGCTTTTACTAAACTACCGGAGAGAGAAAAAGTTGAGTATAGCACAAAAAAGGCTTTGCCTCAGAAAGAAACTGGAATTAAAAATTACGTAGACTTTGAAAACCTAAAAAGAGGTGCCGTTCTTATTTCCAATGGAAGCTACCGTGGTTTTGCAACAGGCGTAATTACGAATAAAATAAAAATTCCAAGTGGGTCTAGCTATATGGTAATAAATGGAAATGAGCAAATATCCCTAGAAAAGAAATCTGCCTACATTGTTTTTAAGGCTGCCAACGATACTATTTTGTCTGTTAAATCATATGCAGATGGAATTAGAAATGGAAGAATCTTTAAGATTCCCCAACCAAGTGCCTCAAACCCTACCACTTTTATAGAAATGACCATGCGTTTAACAAATGAAAAAATCAACGAATGCTCCGTATTTTTCTTGAAGAGCGCGGACGAAAAAATAGTAGGTCCAACGGGCCAAATTTTTGGTGATTCGTTCGACTACGAAGAGAACCAATTGCTCTTGCCCTCCGAGATTTTTGTACTTAAAAACGAGCCTTTTTCTATTTTCACATCTGGAATGTTCAGGGAATATGGGAAAGAAAAAGACGTAGCTATTTCACTAAACTATACCGATGGGAATAGGTTTTATACCAAAAAAATATTGGAAGCCCTAGAAGTGAACACAAATGTTACCGGTAAGTTTCTAATAAGGCAACAAGACTTATTCAATAAAGTTCTTTACAAAAATGTAACTATTAAATCCGTTGATCCTGCTGAGGTCAATGGAACAATTTCGTGGATGGCTATAGGGGATAGTCTAACAGAAGGAAATACTGGAAATGACGTAAGCCCTTACTACCAAGCCAAGGAGTTATTGGCAAGTTATGGAGTTGTTGTAAATGACTTTGGAACCTATCACAATAACAGTAAAGGCATAACTTTAGAATATGAAGCTAGAGGAGGTTGGAGATATAGAACCTTTGTAGGCCTAGAGAGTAAATATGCGGGCTTGGAAATAAGTATACCAGCTGATTCGAAATCCGACAGTATACCTAAAAACCAAAATCCATTCCTATATGAGGCGTCTGCAAAAGACCTAAAAGAATTTCCTGAATGGTGTTTTAATTTTACCGTTGGGGATACGTATAACGTTAGTTATGCAGAAAACCCAAATCTAGCTAGTTATTACATTTTTGACCCTAAAGCCTACTTTGAAAGACGTTTTGACGGAAGCACACCCGACATTATCAGTATTGCTTTAGGAACAAATGAATGGTATACTCAGCAATCTATTTATAATGGATTTGATTTGCCAAAAATCAAAAAAAGTATAGATTGGATGCTAAATAGACTAAGAGCATCAGCTCCTTCAACAAAAATTATCGTGGTACCCTACCATCAAATAGGATTTGTTAGACACTTGGACTGGGAAGACTATGCCTATCCATTAGCTGAATACACAACCAAGATTGTGGAAGGTATGAGAGAACAAGGAGACAAGAACATTCACACGCTTCCTTTGTATTGCTTGGACGATCCCTATTCTGTTATCCGCGAAATAAGCGGAAGCAAAAATTTAAGGGTCCAAAATAGCATACAAATTGGTAATAGCTCAAATAACGTTCATATTATGGACAATTCAGGTAATAATCTTGATGTGTATTCAAGAGCTTTGACCGCCTGTATATTAAACATTATGTAAACTATCAACAAAAGGGTTTTACTTATCTAGGAAATCCGTAGCTGGTGACGCCTGGCAATCATAGCAGTACAACTAATCCATAGTTAAACGGAACTTACAATTTAATTTCAATATCTAACTTTCCCTCAGTAGCTTTATATGGTAAAAAAAGGCATTTTATAGGTCCTTCTCCATAATAGTCGCTATACCACAAAGTATCTATAGTTCCGAATAATTTAAATTCTAGATTGTAAACTCCTTCAGTTCTTAAATAAATAGTATCATTTACATACCCTTTAATTCTTAAGTTAAACATTGAGTAAGGCATTAAACTATAGGGTTCGACTAAGAGCGTTTTTTGCTGTTTAAAGTCAGTAATTGTAATTTTTATGTGATCCTTTTCACAAGAGCTCAAAAAAAGAATAAAAAGAAGTGGCAGCAAATTTTTGAACATTTTTTTTCAATTTATTGATTGGTTGGAATCAGAACTGAACTATTCGTGGCATTATAAAAACCGTTTTTTAATGAAAGATTACTTAAATATCTTAGGTTACCAGCGTTTTTTGCTGCCTCTATAAGTTCAAAAATCCCTGTTGATTGATTTCTTCCAATATTTCTTCCAACACTATTGTTGAAATAATCCATTCCTGTCTCTTTGTAATGGTTAGCATAATTATATTCAACATCCTCATGAGCATCCGTAAGCTTTTTGGTCAGTGCTTCTCCAATTCTAGAGGTACTCAATGCGTTCCACATTGAGTGTTTAACTGCATCACCTATTCTATTTCTTACTGGTTTATCGTAAAATGTTTCAGCATAAATATACGCTTGAACCGCACTAGTAATATATAAAGTTTTTTGGATGTTATTTAACTCATTTTCATATATATATCTTTCATTTGGTGACATAGCCGCTAAAAGTCTTTCATAAATATCATTGTCTAAAATTAGTCTTTCGGAAAAATCCACACTTCCCCCATCCATCCAAGCCAGTAGTGCGACAAGTCCAAACGCCTTGGCTTGTGGGTCAAGAACACCATTCACTGTGTTTTCAATAATAAAATTGTTTAGCCGATCGGCCTCGTCATGATTGCCTGAAATCCAATCAAAAGCTGGTGTGCCATAACTTAACCCTAATTTATTTTTTATATTGTTGACCGCTGTTCTATTAACACGGCCACCTCACCCTCATCGGTATCGTCAGGGCAATCACTAATCGCCGCGGTAAAGGAGGAACGGGCCGTTTTTTGCATGGGTGCGTCTTCGCATCCGGAATACTCGGTAACGATAATGGATTTCCCGTCGATGTAGACTATAGATGTGGTGATTTTTATGGTACATTTCTGCCCTGTATCGTTCAGGTAAAAAGAACCCCCGGATAACTTGGTAGTTGTTACATTAGTGGCGATAACCCTGTAGAGGTTCACATCAATGAACTCGTTGTCTGTTCTTATCTGCACAATGCCATAGGTTGACTCCACCTCCGCATATTCATTGGTTCCGCCTTCATTATTGTTCACATAGGCCCCGGTGTTATGTGTGGTGGTAGAAGTCCCTGAGGATGAGCTTGGAAAACTTAAATACCCAAAATAAGAGTTACCGTACCAGCGATTTGCACCGTTTACCTGTATCAAGTCAGGGTTGTAAACGGAGCCACCCGTAGTCGGGCCTACAGTGGTACCATCAATATCGCAATCTGCCCCCTTCAACGTTATGGAACCCTTGCCCTCTTAAATGGTATTGAAAAAACTATTAAAGCTGTATTTGTAATAGGTTCCCTTAAAATGGGCAAAATCATAATCGTTTTCTATGTACTCCTATAAATAAGTAGGGTTTACTAAATAATGTCTTATATAAGGTTTGGAGACCTTTCCTTTAGCATCTTTGGATACAATCAAATTGAAAAATACTCCTTCTGTCTGGTTTATGATATACACCGGAAAGGTAAAGTTCGTTTTATCCGTGTTTTTTGCTTTGACCTTGAGTATCGTGTTCATATCAATTATTGCCTTTTTGTAAGACACGTTTTTGGAAACCAAATTTCCAACCACCATAGCATCTTCGATTGATTGTACGATTTCGGGAATATCTTCTGCTTTAACATCCAATACATAGTCGTTATAATTTTGGGGATTTTCTATTTTCGGATATTTTGCTAATTCTTGGTCCGTTTCAAAATCTTCAGTTTCACAACTAAAGATTGAAAAAAATATGAATACATAAAAAAAGTTAAAAGCTATTGGTTTTTTCATCTAAAAGAATTTGTTAATTAATCACTTTTTTAAATTAGGAAAATAATGTGTTACCCCCCCCCTAAGAAAAACCATATAATAATGGAGGTTTTTATGTTTTTTAGTTAAAACGTAGGTTTTATAGACCAATGACCCTCTTTTTTATCCTATTTAATTTCTTGGGCATGGTTATTTCAAATACCTGCCGATTTTGGCAGGAAGTAAACTGCAACCATTCCCATGAACAATCATTTAACAACTATTCCTATCTGTAATGGCTAATCCATTTCAATTCGCTCTCCAAAACCGTATATTTGCAGCTTAATTATTTACCTATATTATGGGCAAACTTTTAATAGTGGGAACGGTTGCATTTGATGCCATTGAGACCCCTTTTGGCAAAACCGATAAAATTTTAGGCGGTGCGGCAACTTTTATTGGTTTGGCCGCTTCGCAATTTGATGTGGATGCAGCCATCGTCTCTATTGTTGGGGAAGATTTTCCACAAGAATATTTGAATTTACTTTCCGATAGGAATATTGATATCTCGGCCATTGAAATCGTAAAAGGTGGGAAAACTTTCTTTTGGAAAGGTAAATATCACAATGACCTAAATTCTAGGGATACCCTGATAACGGATTTAAATGTGTTGGCCGATTTTAATCCCGTTGTGCCTGAAGAGTATAAAAATGCCGATGTAGTCATGTTGGGCAACCTTCACCCAAATGTTCAACTGAGTGTAATCAATCAATTAAAAAAACGACCAAAACTAATCATCTTGGACACCATGAATTTTTGGATGGACAATACCTTGGACGAATTGATGGAAGTAATCAAACATATCGATATTCTAACCATCAATGATGAGGAAGCCAGACAACTTACCCATGAATATTCGTTGGTAAAGGCAGCCCAAAAGATTTATGAAATGGGACCCAAATACGTAGTAATCAAAAAAGGGGAACACGGGGCTTTATTGTTCCATGAGGAACAAATTTTCTTTGCCCCTGCATTGCCCCTTGAAGAAGTTTTTGATCCTACCGGGGCAGGTGATACCTTTGCCGGAGGTTTTGCAGGGTATTTGGCCGCTAGCGGCGATAGTTCTTTCAAGAATATGAAAAAGGCGGTCATCCATGGATCAAATTTAGCCTCGTTTAGCGTTGAAAAATTTGGAACCGAAAGAATGCTCCGATTGGAACCTAAGGAGATTAAAGAAAGGTTGCATCAGTTTAAAACATTGACCCAGTTCGATATTGAATTACAATAAAAACCTAGCCCCGAATTTTTGGGGTTTTTTTAACACCAAAAGTAATGAGCGACGCTATTAAGCATGAATGTGGTATTTCTGTAATACGGCTTTTGAAGCCTTTGGAGTATTACAAGGAAAAGTATGGAACGGCATTTTATGGTGTGAATAAAATGTATTTGATGATGGAAAAACAGCACAATCGCGGACAGGATGGTGCAGGTTTTGCCAGTATTAAACTAGATGTTAAGGCTGGCGAGCGTTATATGAGCCGCGTTAGATCTTGCGAACAGCAGCCCATACAAGATATTTTTGCCCAAATCAATGACCGAATCAATACGGAGTTGAAGGAACATCCTGAATATGAAAACAATGTAGCGTTGCAGAAAAGAAACATCCCTTATATTGGCGAGCTTTTATTAGGGCATGTACGTTATGGGACTTTTGGCAAGAACAGTATAGAAAGTGTCCATCCATTTTTGAGGCAAAATAACTGGATGCACCGAAACCTCATCGTCGCGGGTAATTTCAACATGACCAATGTTCATGAACTGTTCGATAATTTAATACAATTGGGGCAACACCCTAAGGAAATGGCAGATACCGTGACCGTTATGGAAAAAATCGGCCATTTTTTGGACGATGCCGTTGCCAAATTGTATAAGCAAATTAAAAAGGAAGGTTACACCAAACAGGAAGCTTCTCCTATTATCGCCGATCGGTTGAAAATTTCAAAGATATTAAGACGGGCCGCCAAGAATTTTGATGGTGGCTATGCCATGGCAGGTTTATTAGGCCATGGCGACGCTTTCGTTTTAAGGGACCCTAGTGGTATTAGGCCGGCTTACTACTATAAGGATGATGAAGTAGTGGTAGTCGCTTCTGAACGGCCTGCAATTCAAACCGTTTTCAATGTGCCTTATGAGGAGGTGCTGGAATTAGATCCCGGTTGTGCCATTATTATTAAGAAGAATGGGTCTACTGCCATTAAGCAAATTCAGGAGCCAAAGGAACGTAAGGCTTGCTCTTTTGAACGCATATACTTTTCTAGAGGTAGCGATAAGGAAATATACCAAGAACGGAAGGCGCTTGGTAAATTAGTATTTCCACAAATTTTGGAAGCTATTGAGGAAGATATAAAGAATACGGTTTTTTCCTATATTCCCAATACTGCGGAAACTTCGTTTTATGGCATGGTCAAAGAAGCACAGAATTATTTGAACAAGAAAAAGGAAGAACAGATATTGGCTTTGGGTCCAAAAATTACAGGGGCGCAATTACATGAAATTTTAGAGGTACGCCCGCGTATTGAAAAAGTGGCCATAAAAGATGCCAAACTTAGAACGTTCATAACACAGGATAGCAGTAGGGATGATTTAGTGGCCCACGTTTACGACATATCTTACGGCTCTGTAAACAAAGGAGATAATCTCGTCATCATTGATGATAGTATCGTAAGGGGCACTACCCTTAAAAAAAGTATACTAGGAATTTTAGACCGTCTTTCACCAAAGAAAATAATCGTTGTTTCCTCAGCTCCTCAAATTAGGTACCCTGATTGTTATGGAATAGACATGGCCAAGTTGGAGGACTTTATAGCGTTTAAAGCCGCCTTGGCGTTGCACGAGGATACCGATTCTATGCATATTGTTGAGGAGATTTATAAAAAATGCCTGGCCCAGGTACAAAGTAAGGATAAAGACGTGGTGAATTATGTGAAGGACTTTTACGCACCCTTTACCGCAAAAAAAATATCTGAAAAAATAGGGGAATTATTAAGTCCCGAAGATATCAGTGCCGAAGTTTCTATCATCTATCAAACCATATCCAATTTACATGAGGCTTGTCCCAAAAATTTAGGGGATTGGTACTTTACGGGCAACTACCCCACACCGGGTGGAAATAGAGTGGTAAACCGCGCATTTATCAACTTTTACGAAGGAAATAATCAACGCGCCTACTAAGGATATTTTTTGATGAACACATTCAATTTATGTAGTTCATCGATATTTTATGTATTTCATCGGTAGAATAGTCCGATTGAACTAAGCCGTTTTACATTTGAGCTTGCCATAGCATAAGTAGGTTAAGTTCATGGTAAGATTTGGGGCAAAAAAGGTGGAGATCTCTCCGCCTTTTTTATTTAGCGATCATTTCAACTTTCCTCTCCCATATTCATTTATCTCAATTGGTGCCGTTTGACCTAATTAAACGGATTTTAACCAAAACTTTTTTTACTCGATACATTAGCCATTACATTTGAAGGACCATAGCATAAGTAGGTTGAGTTCATGGTAAGATTTGGGGAAAAGACGGGGCAATGCCCTGTCTTTTATTTTATATCCAAATGGTTAATAACATTCAACTGACCTTATGCTCTTAGCTCCAGAAATGTGTGTAAACAATATAATCTTATTAATTTTATTA
>JBBSKR010000155.1:0-8517 GCA_038256135.1 Flavobacteriales bacterium
CTATGACCGCGAGCAACGCCGTCGCGGGATGGGTTTTGGTGCGGAGCAATCGCTGGAGGCCATGAAGGAGTCGCCAGAGATCATGAACTATCTGGAAGCCTACCGCGATGGGGTAAATGGATATATTGATGGTCTGGAGCCTGGTGATTATCCCGTCGAATACAAATTACTGGACTACGCCCCGGAGCACTGGACGCTAAAGAAGACCGCCCTCCTGTTAATGTATATGACCAAAATGTTAGCGGGTGGGGATTCCGATCTGGAGTATACCAACTTTCTTAAAAAATACGGCAAAGAGCGTTTTGACCTCCTGTATCCCGATTTCTTTGATGTTAACGATCCCATAATTCCGGCAGATACCGACTGGAGCTCTTTTGGCGACGTACAAATACCGGAAGTTCCTTTCGATTTGCTGCCCAGTTCAGGGGTTACGGAAACCATTCAAGACCCAAATCCCGATAACGGGAGCAATAACTGGGCGGTGGCGCCCTCAAAATCGGCAACCGGGAATGCCATTCTGGCCAATGACCCGCACCTGGGCTTAAACCTGCCGTCCATATGGTTTGCCATGCAGCTCGCTACCCCGGAGAAAAATACGTTCGGCGTGACCTTGCCAGGTGCATTGGGAGTCGCCATCGGCTTCAATAATGACATTGCCTGGGGCATGACAAACGCCACCCGTGACGTGGCCGACTGGTACAAAATCGAATTTCAAGATGCCGCGAAGTCAACCTATAGGTACAATGGCCAGTGGAAACCCACTACCCAGCGCATCGAGGAAATCAAGGTACGCGGTCAGGAAACCTATAGGGATACCGTCTATTATACCCACCACGGGCCGGTGACCTATGATGAAACCTTTATGGGCGATAACGAGCGTGCCGGCTATGCCCTTAAATGGATAGGGCACATGGGAGGTAGCACGCAGCTTACCCTGCTGCAACTGAACGAAGCCAAGAACTATGATGATTACGTAAATGCCCTCAAACATTATGTAGCCCCGGCCCAAAATTTTATTTTTTCCTCTACCAGTGGTGATATCGCCATCTGGATACAGGGACTGTTTCCCAACAAATGGAAAGGCCAGGGCAAATTCCTCATGGACGGCAGCAATCCGGCCAATGACTGGCAGGGATTTATCCCACAGGAACACAATGCCCATATAAAAAATCCCGAGCGGGGATTTGTGAGCTCGGCGAATCAGCATCCGGTGGATGCCTCTTATCCGTATTATGTATTCAATGACGGTTATGAGACCTATCGCAACCGGGTTATTAATGATTTTTTTAGGAAAAAAGAAAAATATGGCATTCAGGACTTTAAGGACCTGCAAAATAACAATTACAATCTAAAAGCTTCGGAACTAATTCCTTTCATGCTCGACACTATGGATGTCTCTAGCCTCAATGATGCGGAAAAAGAGGTTTTGGATGAAATCAGAAACTGGAATTTTAATAATGATATCGATAAGAAAGGACCGGTAATCTGGGATATATGGTATTACCATTTAACAGAAATGACGTACGACGAACTGGAAACCGATTCCCTGGCCTACGACCGGCCTTTCACCTATCAGACCATACATCTCTACAAAAACAATCCGGACGATGCCTTTATGGATATCCTGGAAACCGATGAAAAAGAAACGGCGCCAGTCCTCTTTGTACTGTCCTTTAAAGAAGCCGTAAAGGAATTGAGCGATTGGCAGAAAGAAAACGGAGATTACAATTGGGGTGCTTACAAAGCGACCCACATCGGTCATCTTTTGCAGGGGTTGCCTGCGTTTTCAAGGTTTGACCTTCCTATAGGCGGAGGCCGTAATATCGTAAATGCCACTACCGAAGACCACGGTCCGTCCTGGCGTATGATCGTAGAAATGTCCTCCCCGCCCAAGGCCCAGGCCATCTATCCCGGGGGGCAGTCCGGGAACCCTGGGAGCAAATTCTATGATAATTTTGTGGATCGCTGGGCGGCCGGGGAATACCTCGATATCCTGTTCATGCAGACCGCGGAAGATACCTCTGCGATACGCTTCTCACAAACCTTAAACCCCGCGGAATGAAAAAATTGATCAACTTTCTATTGACCATTGTCTTCGCCTTTGTTTTGGCACAATTCTTACCATGGTGGGGTATCATGGTAGCCGCACTGTTCGTAAGCATAGTGGTCCCGTTGCGTGGTGCCTCGGCGTTCTTCATACCATTACTGGCAGTGGCCCTGCTCTGGATGGCCCATGCCTGGTGGCTGGGGAACGGGAATGATTTTACGCTTTCGCGAAAGCTCGCCACCCTCTTCCCCCTAAGCGGTAGTATAGCGCTGCTCATTCTAATCACGGGAGTTGTAGGCGGACTCGCCGCTGGATTTGCAGGATTATTGGGAAGTCGGTTCAGGGCACTTTTTGCGAAGAAGTAGCACACTATTAATTTCTTTGGAATTTAGTGTTTGGTAACGGAAAATATTGGAATTTCGAGTAAAAATTTAAACTATGAAATATCAGGTTACCTTAAATACTTTCGAAACCAAAGAACATTTCCCAGACCACTGGACCACCGCAGATTTCTACGAGCTTTTGGATCGGTGCGGCTATGAGGATGCTCCCAGTGTACCGGAGAACGAACTGCGCGAAATGCTCTTCCTTGCCATGTCAGATATGGAGCCTGATGAGGCAGCGCGCCTTCTTTTGCACTACAAGCTCTCCGAAGAACTGAACGAGGGCCAGATAGAACAGATTTCCCATGAGATGCTGGAAGACAAAATTTCTGAGGAGTACGCCAATATCGCCTTGCATTGTGAACTATTCCACATTAATTCCCTCCTGTACAAAGCATTCAACGGTACTTTTCCCAATGCCAAGGCATCTATCATCGAATTTGACATGAAGCCCATCCACGGTGCTTCAAAAGAAATAGATAGGGAGGCTGTACTAAAAGCACTCAATAACGGTCTGACGGAACGCAGCGTCCTCAAACGACTTTTTGAGGAACAACTGGGCTCAGATGAACCTTTCCCAGATGCCGAAGGGATTCTGTGGGAGCTGAAAAACGTATCGGGAGACACCTATCAAATCGTCACTTCGGAATATTGGTTGAATAAAGATGATTTTTCCACGGGAGAGTTTGAAGGGGAGGTAAGGGAACAGGAAGAGGATTCTTAATCATTGGCTTCCGCTAAAAGATTTGGGGTCGATTACTAAATTGGTATAAAGCTATATGGCCTTTTTGAGTTTGAAAAAATTATGATATTATTTGAACTTTTGAGGTAAGTATTTATACTTCTTGTAAGTTAAATGGTAGGAATTAAGGGTAAAAAGTAAAGATAAATTTTGAAAAAAAATATGTTATTGTGGCCACACTGATGTCCGTTCCTGTGCAGACCCCACAGTCAAAATATTTTAGGAAGCTTTAAAAAAAGGTATATTTAAGGACAACATAATAACCATCGGTTGGAAAAATCTTAATACGAATGGCACTAAGTAATTTTTTCAAAATAAATCTGCCCTGTGGGATTAAGAGAAACGATAGCGGCCATTGGGTGGCCTTTAATAGAGAGTATAAGCCTTTGGGCCAAAAGAACTCTTTTAAGCATATTCCTGGCGCGGATTTCAGCTATACTAATTATGGGAGGCGTTCCGATAGACTTTTAATGGAATTAGCAGATGGTAAAACCTCTGTTGACATGGATGAAAACAATGTTATCACAAAGGTATTTTTCTATGATGATGCAACAAACCCATCGAATCATGTAGAATATGAAGCTAGGCTTTGGGATAAATGTTTCGAAATGCTCAGCATTTTATCAAATCAAAAGTGTGAGTAAAGATAGGTTAGGACTCCATTTCGGTCAACCTACAAAAAATTATATGTTCAAAGAAAGGATTCAATTTTAATACCTCATTGTAGATGGAAATTTTGGAGTGGATACAGCATTGGTTTAAGGATAATTGTGACGGGGAATGGGAACATGGTGAAGTCATTCAAATAACTACCTTAGACAACCCAGGATGGGAAGTAGAAATCGACATTTCGAATACTTCATTGGCGAATACTACAATTAATTGGATACTTAACGAGAATGGAAAACATGATTGGTATGGTGTGAAAATTGAAAACCAAAAATTTAGCGCAGCAGGCGACCCCGGAAAGCTAAAATTTTTATTGGGCCTATTTAAAGAAATGATAGAAAAAATCGAAAATTAATTTCACTACCGAAAAAATTAGTTTCACCAAAGTTCAAATAAAGGATGCATCAATACATGGATTTTTGCCCTACATGAGTTTATAAAGATTTATTTTACATTTATATAACCTAGTTGGCGGCAAGCATCCTTCTAATCTAAGTAAGTTGATAAAAGGAAAATGTTCGTTGAATCATGAGCTAGCTCTTGTATTCGGCAAAATATTTAACAATGACCCAATGCTAAGGCCTGATGTTCAGGACAAAAATAAATTAGATGCATTATCAAAATAAAAACGAAGTGAAATTAAAAAGTATTCACTTAAGGATTTGATCAGCTAATAACACAACGTTCATATAGAGGATCGATTAAACACATATTAAAAATTACTCAATAATGTCCAAATAAGCTATATTTGGACATTATTTATTATGTTATTTTAAAAATCAGTAAGAGATGAATATTAGTTTCACCAAAAAACAGGAAGAGTATATAAACAATCAGGTCGCTTCAGGCGAGTATCAAAATAATAGTGAAGTAATTAGAGACGCTCTTCGTCTACATGGTATCTATAGAGATAAAGTTATCCAAGACCTTAGAAGAGAAATCGAAAAAGGTTGGGATGGTCCAGATAGTAAAATATCAATGAGCCAGATAATAGCGTCCAAGAAAAGCGTATGACCTATAGTTATGTTCTCAGAGAAAGCGGCCGTAGATATTGATGAAATTTTTGAGTTTGGCGAATATAAATTTGGTAACGCCCAAGCTATCAATTATTTGATTGGCTTTCAAGAACATTTTCAAAAATTAGGAGATAACCTCGATATCGGAAGGGAGCGGAATGATATCAAAAAAGGCCTATATAGTCTGCCTTACATTTCGCATATCATATTTTACCGCAAACTTAAAGATGGACTTCGCATAGTTAGAGTTTTATATGGCGGCCGTGATTTAATTAAGTTTATAGAGTAACGTTCAAATAAAGGATAAATTGAAAAGCCCTATTAATTAATTCAATTCTTATGTTTTTAAATTCTCCCTTGGAGTTGTTACCGGTCCAAAGTCCAATTTTATCGGAAACTTGCTTTTCCAATCGCATTATGCTTAATAGTTCGGCATTTGATTTTTTATCATAAACTTTGTCCCTATCAATTTTTATCGTAATTGCAAACCAATCATCAGCCAATGGAGGGTTAGGATATTCAGTTTCATATTGCCCTTTGTGATTTGTTCTTAGAAAAGACCAGGTATTTTTTGGCGGACTAATTTACTGAATTGAATTTCTTTCTTTTGAGGGGATAATCGAAAGAACGTTCAAGGGTAAGGCAATAATCTTGGGTACTGGCCACACACCATATCGAAACAAAAGTTCTTGTCACCACATTGACAACGAAAGGTTTGAGATAAATTATAGGGTGGACGCTTCGGACTAGAGTAACGTTAGGTCGTAACACAATCCCATTAACAATTTAAATTTTCTAAATGTCCGCAGCAAGTAACGACCATTCTTGCTGTTCACCTGAAGGCATTTCCTCTCTTTTACCAAAAAGCACATATATTTTTCCATTGAACACAGTCATAGCGTGAATGGTTTCCATTCCAGTAATTTGTAGATCAGTTTCCAATTCTTGGAATTTGCCACTATCCGTATCGAACACTCCAATGAAGGATCTCTGTCCACAATTATACCTTCAGTATTATAGGAATCAATCCTACCTCCAACATATAAAAGGCTACCTGTTTTACCAGTAAATGTGAAGTTAACGGGTCTGGTCATTTCAGAAGTCGTAAATTCTGAGGTACTCAAATCATAGATTAAAATGTTACTGCGTGCTTCTGGGGAATAATATTCACTGGTTTTGCCAAAAACATAGAGTTTATTACCAACTATTTCCGCGCCTGCACCGAAGCTATTTTCAGACATTGTAGCAAACTCTATCATCGTTTCATTGGTCAGATCAAATTCGTAAATTTTATTAACTAACTCATAATCATTGCCAAGACCTCCTCCAACGATAAAAACTGAATTTTCGGCTAATGCTGCTCCATAAGTTGTGAAAAAAGCACTAGACATCCCTGTTATTTGTGAATAGTTCTGGGATCTCACTAGTTCGTTCCTTAAATTCAAGTCATAAGTATGCATCCGTTGGGCGACAACTACCTTCAGTTCGTTTTTGTAAACAAATACCTTTTTACTTACAAATTCATGCATCACGGTTATTTTTTCATTTATATCTCCCGTGCCAAAATCATACCGTATTACTTGTTCAGGTTTGTCGCTATGAAAACCTGCTAAATTATCGTCTCGAGTAACTATGTAAAAACTATTATTACTTATTGAGCCGACCATATCAGCAGCTCTTTTATCTATTCCATCCGATTTAAACTTGAAAACCTCATCAAAATTCAATATTCCCGTTGGTGGTTGGGGATAATCTGCTGGTTTTTTTTCTACAAGTAAAACCTCGATTGAAGCATTCTTATCAATTCTTACAACACCCTTGAATCGATTGTTCTCATTTAGATGAAGCTCAAAATCTACTTCTTCAATAATGATTTCTGAACCACTATATTGTTTGAATTTAAAGTCATACGTTTTGGGTAAAATGTAGTATTCCAATTTTGCAGATTCAGTTGAAACTGCATCATAGGCAATCGAATTGTTTCTCCGCCATTCTGATGTCCCTTGAAATTCGCCAATTGTTTTGCTGGCTTCTCTATTAGAATATCTAAATAGTAATTCATCGTTTTGCGAATTAAAATTCTCCGATATATCAAAAGTCCCATTTTCATTGGATAAAATAACCTTTTCAAAACGCCATATTTTTTGATTATTTGAGGTCAATAATAAAATAGCGTTTTCACGTAAAGATGTAATGTCATCGCTTTTATTTGAAACCGTAACGTTATTTTCTTCTTTTTGTGCTGTTTCGGGATTTTTCATTGTGGGTCCAAGTATCATCTTTACCACAGGCTGAAAAAATTAGCACCAACACCAATATCATAAGTTGTTGTTTCATCTGCTATCTCTATAATAATTTATTGTTGTCCGATAAAACTCAAGATTAGGCAAAATACACCCTTCAAGCTCTATGATTCCGTTGATTTTGGCCTGATTCAAAAAAGTAAGCCCCCTATTTTCAGCTTTCATAAAAAATCCAGTTTTTCCTGAAATTCCTGTGGTCCGCCCCTGTTCTTGACAAAATCCCTTGCCAAGCCTTCCACGTTGTCGAAAAAATCGGTGAACCTTGTATAGGTAAGCAGGTGTTTCTGCAACAGGCTTACCAGATTGAAGAAGCTCCATTGCCTTGTAAGCGCCGTTTCATTATGGTTATCAGCAACAGGGCGATGAGTGTGCACCAAATCTGTATCCGTATGGCATTGCGGTTGTCACCGTAGAAATACTGTAAAGGGAAGTTCTGCTTTATCTTCTTGAAGATCAGCTCTATCTGCCACCGTTGTCTGTAGAGGTAGGCTATCTGTTCGGCCGGCAGGTGGAAAAGGTTGGTCAGGAAGTAATAGGCCTTGTCGAACAGGGCGACCTCGCCCTTGCCGACGACGCCCTCCTGCTGTATGAACAGCGAATCGTGCTCCCTTGCGTCGCTATGTTAGACTTTTACGGGGATACCGGCCTGCATGTCCAGTTTTTGGTGGCTCTTGATGCCGCCCTTGCTCTTCCCGTTGTTGGACTTGCGCCCGGTACACTCGAAAATGGGCTGGAAATGCTCTATGGTGTGGAATCGATGGCGTAGACCTTTTTATCGATCACCAACTGTTTGTGGCTGTCCGATAAACTTGGGAGGTGTTCCCCGACAAGGTCGCCGTATATCGCCTAGAAGACCTCCGGCCCCCGGCGCATATTGGCATCGGTCAAGGTGCTGCGCCTTGGCGAATAATCGAACTTGCAATGGGCGATCTTACCACCATAACCAACTATGCCCGAGCATAGTTCGCGAAGGGAGTTGCAGCCCGATATGGAACCGTACACCATCGTGATAAGTTGCTGGAAAGTGGTAAAACGTTTGCAGTAACGGTCGGTGGAATGCTCGCCGGCACGCTTGGCGACTTTGATCCCGTCGATAAGGTTTATCATTTGGCTGAAGATCGGCTGTCCGAAAAAAAAGCTATTTTAGCCCATGGTTGAAATATTGGTGAGATAATATTATCAACTATACGAAAAAAGCCTCGATAATCAAGGCTTTTTTTACCGGACACTAATAGTATGGAAGAAAAGAATAGAGGACTTTCAGCATTTTCCAATCGTACTTCAAATGTACAAGAATCTGACAAAGCCCGAAAAATAGATTTTTCAGGGTTGCAAGGCTTTCCCCTGATCAAGGGCA
>JBBSKR010000156.1:0-8446 GCA_038256135.1 Flavobacteriales bacterium
TAGATATACTAGTAAGAACCAACTGCTTGGATAACAGTAAAAAAATATGGTGGGACATACGGTTACACCCATTTTATCCAACTATTGAGTTCAGGATTTGCGATGTGGTCATGACCGTTGATGAAGTAACCTGCATCTCTGCCTTGATGCAATGTTTGGTGGCAAAGTTGTACAAAATGCATCGTAAGAACCAGACTTTTAAGAATTACAGGCGCTTATTGTTGAACGAAAACAAATGGCGTGCGGCACGATGGGGCATAGAGTCGAAATTGATTGATTTTGGGAAGGAAGAAGAAGTTCCATTTGCAAAGTTGATGAACGAATTACTCGAATTCATTGATGATGTGGTAGACGAATTGGGCTGTCGTTCTGAGGTGAATTACGTACATCAAATGTTGGAGGTAGGTTCTGGAGCAGATCGTCAATTACAGGTTTTCCATGAAACGGGAGATTTGGTTGAAGTCACCAAATATATCGTAGAACAGACAAGAAAAGGACTATAAATAAGAAATGTGTTTAAAAAGGTTCCAAACGATTTTCGATTTGGATCTATTATTAATTACAACATAATGATTGGGAATTATAAAATAGCGGTATTGGACATGAACGACGGGGAACCCAATGAGGGTATGCGTTGCATTACTGCACTTATGGCGGAATTCTTGACGCAGGACGGTGTTGCAGGGAATTATGATGTTTTCGAAGTGCGAAACAAACAGGAAATACCCAATGTCAACGAGTATGATATTTTCGTTTCTTCTGGCGGTCCAGGGTCACCGTTAAAAACCGGTGCAGATTGGGAAGCCCATTATTTTGGATTGTTGGATTCCATACTCTCGCATAATCTTTCCAGTAGTCAAAAGAAGCATGTTTTTTTGATATGCCATTCATTTCAGTTGGCGTGCCTGCATTGGGATGTAGCCAAGGTTGCAAAAAGGCGTTCCACCTCTTTCGGGATTTTTCCGATCTATAAAACCAAAAGTGGTGAAAACGAAGTGCTATTCAACGATTTGAAGAATCCTTTTTATGCTGTTGATTCTAGGGACTATCAAGTGGTGGGGCCTAAGGAATGGAAATTGGACACCTTGGACGGGAAAGTATTGTGTAGGGAGAAAATTAGGCCCAATGTACCATTGGAGCGTGCAGTAATGGCGATACGTTTTTCCAATGAGATTTTCGGGGTACAGTTTCATCCAGAAGCGGATGCCGAGGGAATGCTACGTTATTTTGTGAAGGAAGAAAAAAGAAAACAGATCATAAAAAAATACGGAAAGAAGAAATATCTAGAGATGATCATTCAATTGGATGATAAGGCCAAAATCTGGAAAACAAATAGGACCATTATACCGACTTTCTTAAAACTCGCCGCTGAAGCTATTGATAGCCAAAAATTGCAAACTGTATGATACCGGAAATTAGGGAGAAATTTAATGCTACGTTCAAGCAATCTTATTATGACGGGCTATTGCAACATATTATAGACACCTATAAGGAACCCAGTGCATTTCGAATTTCGGAAACTCCGGTATTTATAAGTAAGGCGGTCAAAGCAGAAGTGGAAGAGGCCTGCAGCGCTATCATAGACCAGTTGTGGCAGATCCATTTTACTGAAATACGTAGAAAATTTATCCCCACAGCACTTCAGTCACCGGTACCCATGGGTAAACCCCATTTTTTAGCGATAGACTTCGGATTATGTGAAGATGGCAAGGGGGGTATTGTTCCCCAATTAATAGAGTTACAAGCTTTTCCGACCTTATTCTTTTACCAACCCTTTTTAGGGGAGGCATTCATGGAGCATTATCCCAATATGCCCAAAGAAGGATTCGACTATTATTTGAATGGATTGGATAAAAAAAGCTATACCGAAAAAGTAAGCAAGGTAATTCTAGATGGTGAAAGACCCGAACATGTAATTCTTTTGGAGCTTTTTCCAGAAAAGCAAAAAACAAGAATAGATTTTTGGTCCACCAAAGAGGCCTTGGGAATAGAAATCGTCTGCATGACCAAAGTTTTGAAGGAAGGTAAAAAATTGTTCTATATGAAAGGTGGAACAAAAACACCCATCCATAGAATTTATAATAGGGTCATTTATGATGAATTGGCGCGGATTAAGGATTTAAAAATCAATTTTAATCTTAATGATGACCTTGACGTGGAATGGGTAACGCACCCAGATTGGTTTTTTATGATTTCCAAGTGTATTATGCCCCTATTGAAGCATAAGAATATTCCGAAATCGTATTATGTAACCGATTATCCGTCCGATTTGGATTTGAAAGAATATGTACTAAAGCCTTTATTCTCATTTGCTGGACAGGGGATTAACTTGCATCCGGATCAAGAAACGATTGATGCCATCTCGGATAAGCACAATTATATTTTGCAACGAAAGGTGCACTATGCTCCGCTGATCAAGACCAACACGGCTAAGAATTCAAAAGTGGAATTGCGAATGTTATATGTTTGGAGTGAGGAGGAAAACAAGTTGACACCGGTAATCAATCTCACTCGAATGAGTAAGGGTGAAATGATCAACGTATCACATCAGGTAGATGAAACCTGGATCGGATCTTCGATAAGTTTCTTTGAACAGTAGAATTTTATTTATAGGCCATCAATTTAGCCACATATTTCCCGATAACATCGAATTCCAAATTCACGATGGAACCTAGTTTATAGGTGTTAAACCGGGTATGCTCATACGTATATGGAATAATGGCCACATCAAAGGTGTTCCTTCCAGAATTGACCACCGTTAAACTTGTGCCGTCAATAGTAATGGAGCCTTTTTCAATGGTAGGATTTCCGTTTACGGCATCGTATGTAAAAGAGAACACCCAGCTACCATTTTCCTCTTTTATAGCGACACATTCTGCCGTTTGGTCCACATGGCCCTGTACAATATGGCCATCCAACCGAGACCCTAAGATCATGGCACGTTCTAGATTAACGGAATCGTTTACTTGAAGTGTTTCAAGATTGGTTTTTTTCAAGGTTTCTGAAATGGCTGTAACGGTATAGGAAGTATCCGTTAAGTGAACTACCGTTAAACAGACTCCATTGTGGGCTACGCTCTGGTCTACTTTTAGCTCTGGAGCAAGGCTGGAAGCTATGGTAATATCCAAGTTTCCACCTTTTGGTTCAAGGGCGGCTACCCTGCCTAATGTTTCGATGATACCGGTGAACATGTGTCGTTTAATTTAAGTAATTTTGGTATTTAAATTTAAGTACAAAGGTACAGATTATCATGGAGGAAAATAGGAAAATAAGGTTGGGGATCTCTATAGGGGACTTAAACGGAATAGGCTGTGAGGTAGCACTAAAAACGTTTGAGGATAGTAGGATGTTGGATTTTTGTACGCCTATTATTTTTGCTTCCAACAAGACCATTTCCCATCAAATGAAGGGTTTGGGGATGAGCATAATTTTTAATGGTGTGCCAGAGGCTTCCATGGCAATCGATAATAAGCTCAACATCGTAAATATATGGAAAGAAGTTCCCAACATCCAATTTGGAGAGGCGACACTGGAAGGGGGCACTTACGCCATAAAATCGTTAAAGGCAGCTGTTGAAGCCCTTAAAAATGGTGATATCGATGTTTTGGTAACGGCACCTATCAATAAGAACAACATTCAATCGGGCGAATTCAACTTTCCTGGACATACAGATTATTTAGCACAGGAACTGCAAGGGGAAAGCTTAATGTTCATGGTGACGGATACGTTGAAAGTTGGATTGCTAACAGATCATGTTGCGGTAAAAGATGTTTCCACATCCATTATTCCAAGATTGATACGGGACAAAATCAATACCATAGAAAAATCCCTATTGATGGATTTCGGAATCCGTAAACCAAGAATCGCCATGCTGGGCATTAATCCACATAGTGGCGATAATGGCGTTATAGGTAAGGAAGACGAAGAAGTGTTAAAACCGGTCATTCGAGAAATGTTCCATATGGGGCATTTGGTGTACGGCCCTTATTCGGCAGATAGTTTTTTTGGATCTGAAGGCTATAAAAAGTTCGATGCTATTTTAGCCGCCTACCATGATCAGGGTCTCATCCCCTTTAAAACATTATCCTTTGGACGAGGGGTCAATTTCACGGCTGGTCTGGATAAAGTAAGGACATCGCCAGACCACGGTACCGCCTATGAAATTGCAGGAAAAGGCGTGGCTGACGAAAGCTCCTTTAAGGAAGCTGTTTTTATGGCCTTGAAGATTTTCAAGAACAGAACCGAGTATCAGGGGCTTACCCAAAACGTTTTAAAAAAGCAGCGCTTAAAAAGGGAGCGTTAATAATCTAAAAATTACAAAGATAAATAGTTGATAACTATTGGCTTTTATTAAAATAATAGTATCTTTGCACCCGCCTTTTATGGCACAATATTGATAAATTAAGTGTGTACGTGATGAAGCAAAAGGAGTTCAATATTCCTTTCTCAGGATTGAAGCAAGGAAAACACAACTTTAATTTCCAGATTGATAATACGTTCTTTGATTCTTTTGGATACGACGAGTTCAATGATGCCGCCATCGCTCTTAAGGTAGTACTGAATAAGACAAGTACGATGTTGGAGCTGGATTTTGAAGCATCTGGAACGGTAAACGTAGATTGCGATATTACTAGTGAGCCTTTTGATCAACCTATTGCTGCAGATTTGCAATTGGTCGTGAAATTTGGAGAAGAATATAATGATGAGGATGATGAAATCCTGATCCTTCCCCATGGCGAACATCAGTTGAATATTTCACAGTACGTTTATGAAATGTTGGTATTGGCAGTTCCGCAAAAACGGGTACATCCAGGCATTGCAGATGGCACTTTAAAATCTGAATTGTTGGATAAATTACAGGAACTTCAGCCAAAAGAGAAAAGATCAAATAAAGAAGAAAACGATCCCCGTTGGGATGAATTAAAAAAACTATTAACGGACAAATAAGGTTTAAATGGCACATCCTAAAAGAAAGATTTCCAAAACAAGGAGAGACAAAAGAAGAACACATTATAAGGCAGTAGCACCTACATTGGCCAAGGATTCCTCCACTGGAGAAATGCACTTGTACCATAGAGCGCACTGGCATGAAGGTAAATTACATTATAGAGGTCAAGTTTTGGTTGACAAGACCGAGGAAGCAGAAGCGTAAGACCTTTTTAAAGTATACCAAGCTCCCACTTCTTTTGAAGTAGGGAGTTTTTTTTAGCCCAATTTGTTCATGAACACTTTATTACCTTGATGCTAGTGGTGGCAAATGCTATTTAGTTTACAAAAGGTAATTTTTAAAAACAGGATAACTTTTAAAGAAAAGTCGCTGAAAATCCTTAATTTTCATCACTTTTGACTCGTTTTTTAAGTTTTTTACAAGAAAGCAAACAAAATATGACCAAAATAACAGCAGCTATTACCGCTGTAGGAGGCTATGTTCCCCAATTTGTAATGACGAACAAAATGCTTGAGGAATTGGTAGATACCAATGATGAATGGATTACAACACGAACAGGTATTAAAGAAAGACGGGTACTAAAGAAGGAAGAAGGAGAAGGCACTTCGTATTTGGCCATTAAGGCAGCAAAAGACCTAATGAACAAGAAAAGTGTTGACCCGACCGAAATTGATTTGGTAATTGTCGCAACCGCTACCCCAGATAATATGGTAGCCGCAACGGCAGCGTTTGTTGCTTCTGAAATCGGAGCTGTAAATGCGTTTGCCTATGATCTTTTAGCGGCATGTTCCAGTTTTTTGTTCGGGATGTCAACCGTTGCCGCGTACATAGAAACCGGCCGCTACAAAAAAGTGTTATTGATTGGGGCGGATAAAATGTCGTCCATTATCGATTATACCGATCGTACTACTTGTATTATTTTTGGTGATGGTGCAGGTGCGGTACTGTTCGAACCAAATACAGATGGGCTGGGATTTCAGGATGAATACTTACGTGCAGACGGTACCGGAAGAAAATTTTTGGGAATGGAAGGTGGTGGCTCCTTAATGCCGGCTACAGCAGAAAGTGTGAAGAATAGAAAGCACTATATTTTTCAGGATGGTAAATCGGTCTTTAAATTTGCGGTAACCAATATGGCAGATGTTGCCGCCAGAATAATGACACGTAATAATCTTACGGAAGAGGATGTTGCATGGCTAGTGCCGCACCAGGCAAACAAACGTATCATTGATGCAACAGCCAAAAGAATGGGGATAGATGATTCAAAGGTAATGATGAACATTCAGTGGTATGGAAATACCACTTCGGCCACCTTACCTTTACTGCTTAACGATTATGAAAGTCAGATCAAAAAAGGGGATAACTTGGTATTTGCGGCCTTTGGTGGCGGATTTACTTGGGGATCCATATATTTAAAATGGGCCTATAACTAACATTAAACTACCAATATAACTTAAACACTATGGATATAAAAGAGATTCAAAGCCTTATCAAGTTCGTAGCCAAATCTGGCGCAAGCGAGGTAAAATTGGAGACGGACGATATTAAGATCACCATCCGTACCGGAGGTCACGACTATGGTAATTCTGAGCCCACGTATGTGCAAACCATGCCAATGGCACAGCCAGCTATGCCTGCAGCAGCACCTGCTCAGACCGAGCAGCAAAAAGCAGCATCCGATTCTGCCGCAGAAGCGGATAAAAGAAAATCGGAAGTTGATAAATACATTACCATCAAGTCCCCTATCATAGGTACTTTTTACAGAAAATCATCACCGGACAAACCGGTTTTCGTTGAGGTAGGGGATACCATTACAACTGGAGATGTTCTTTGTGTTATCGAGGCCATGAAATTATTCAATGATATAGAATCTGAAGTTTCTGGTACTATAGTTAAAATATTGGTGGACGATTCTTCACCGGTAGAGTTTGATCAACCGTTATTTTTGGTAGATCCAGCTTAACTAAATTTTGAGTAGTTATTGTTATTTGCCAAACCGTAATTTGGGCATGTAGGAATCATTTGAACCTAGAACTTAAAATTTAAAAAATGTTTAAAAAAATACTGATTGCAAATAGGGGAGAAATCGCATTGCGTGTCATCCGTACCTGTAAGGAAATGGGTATTAAAACGGTAGCCGTTTACAGTAAGGCAGATGAGGAGAGTTTACACGTACGTTTTGCAGATGAGGCAGTGTGTATTGGACCGGCTGCAAGTAGCGAATCTTATTTAAAGATACCTAATATTATTGCCGCTGCAGAGATTACCAATGCAGATGCCATTCACCCCGGTTATGGTTTTTTATCGGAAAATTCCAAGTTTTCACGAATCTGCGCAGAACATGAAATTAAGTTCATCGGCGCTTCCGGAGATCAAATAGACCGTATGGGCGATAAGGCTACGGCCAAACAGACCATGAAGGAAGCGGGGGTACCTTGTGTACCCGGTTCGGAAGGGTTATTGAAAGATGTTGCAGATGCGAAAAAGGTAGCCAAAAAGATGGGTTACCCCGTTATGATCAAAGCTACTGCCGGTGGTGGAGGAAAGGGAATGCGCGCCGTGATGTCCGAGGACAAAATGGAGGAGCTTTTTGATAGTGCCGTAAAAGAGGCATCAGCAGCCTTTGGCAATGGCGCCATGTACATGGAAAAGTTGATCGAAGAGCCAAGGCATATCGAAATCCAGGTTGTAGGGGATCAATATGGGAAAGCCTGTCACTTGTCTGAAAGGGACTGTTCCATACAGCGGCGTCACCAAAAATTGACCGAGGAAACGCCTTCCCCGTTCATGACCGATAAACTCAGGGAAGCCATGGGGAATGCCGCGGTTAAGGCCGCAGAGTTTATAAAATACGAAGGTGCAGGAACCATTGAGTTTTTGGTGGACAAGCACCGTAAGTTCTATTTTATGGAAATGAATACCCGTATCCAAGTAGAGCATCCTATTACAGAACAGGTCATTGATTATGATCTGATTCGTGAGCAAATTTTGGTAGCCGCAGGGGTGCCTATTTCAGGTAAAAATTACTATCCAAAATTACATGCCATAGAATGTCGAATCAATGCGGAGGACCCTTATAATAACTTTAGACCGTCACCGGGCAAGATAACGACCTTGCATACCCCTGGGGGTCACGGAGTACGTATGGATACACATGTATATAGCGGCTATAGTATTCCGCCCAACTATGACTCCATGATTGCCAAATTGATTACCACTGCCCAAACCAGGGAAGAGGCGATCAATAAAATGAAACGTGCTTTGGACGAGTTTGTCATAGAAGGGATAAAGACTACCATCCCGTTCCATAGACAATTAATGGATCATCCAGATTATTTGGCCGGAAATTATACCACGGCTTTTATGAACGATTTTAAGATGGACCCACCACGTGAAGAATAAAGTAAAAACTCCAACAGCACTGTTGGAGTTTTTTTGTGACAATTATAGCCTAATAAATCCCAGGCTTTCTTAAGTTTCGCGGTATTATATTTACAA
>JBBSKR010000157.1:0-8368 GCA_038256135.1 Flavobacteriales bacterium
AAGCGGATTTTCTAACGGTGTAACAAAATGTGCCATTTTCAAATCTTTATGTTGCTTCCTGTACTCGACCAATTTCTCCGTAAGTCCTTCGACAGACAATTCTTTTATCTCTTGTTTTTTCATTGTTCCTTACGTTTAATTTTCGCCCTCGTAATCTCGAGCCACAATAAATTTTGTTTTAACAGGTAGCTTTTGTGCCGCCAATCGTAAAGCTTCTTTTGCTACTTCCATTGGAACTCCAGCTACTTCGAACATAATTCTACCTGGTTTAACCACGGCTACGAAATATTCGGGAGCACCTTTACCCTTACCCATACGAACCTCTAAAGGTTTTTTGGTGATTGGCTTATCCGGAAATATCTTGATCCACAACTGGCCTTCCCTCTTCATGAATCTCGTTGCAGCAATACGCGCAGCCTCTATTTGACGTGACGTCAAAAAAGTAGCATCATCTACATTCTTTATACCGAACATACCATTTGAAAGTTGGTGTCCTCTTCCAGAGAGACCCTTCATACGGCCTTTCTGCATTTTACGGAACTTCGTTCTTTTCGGTTGTAACATTACTTTAGTTCTTTAAAAATTACTTTCTACGACGTTGTTTTCTTCCACCTTCTTGCTTACCTCCTTTAGGATCGCCTTTTTGCATTCCGACCAATGGAGATAAATCGCGCTTGCCATAAACCTCACCTTTCATGATCCAAACCTTAATACCTAGTTTGCCATATGTAGTCTGGGCTTCCTGTAGGGCATAATCAATATCCGCCCTAAAAGTGGATAATGGAATCCTACCATCTTTATACGATTCCGAACGAGCCATTTCCGCCCCGTTCAGACGACCTGAGATTTGAATCTTGATACCTTCGGCATTCATTCGCATAGCGGCAGCGATCGCCATTTTGATAGCTCTTCTAAAAGAAATTCTACTTTCTATTTGACGCGCAACACTCGCAGCGACCAAATTGGCATCAAGTTCAGGTCTTTTGATCTCGAAGATATTGATCTGAACCTCCTTGTCGGTGATTTTTTTCAACTCCTCTTTAAGCTTATCAACTTCTTGACCTCCCTTACCAATGATAATACCTGGTCTAGCAGTGGTCACGGTAACCGTGATCAACTTAAGGGTACGTTCAATAATGATTCTTGAAACACTAGCTTTGGAAAGTCTGGCATGAATATACTTGCGTATTTTATCATCCTCAGCCAATTTATCACCATAATCGTTTCCACCATACCAGTTAGACTCCCAACCTCTGATGATTCCTAAACGATTTCCTATTGGATTTGTTTTTTGTCCCATTCTAGTTTTCTGTATTATTTTTAGACCCCAAAACCAAAGTTACATGGTTGGAACGTTTTCTAATTCTATGTGCTCTACCTTGTGGAGCAGGACGCAATCTCTTTAGCATTGCACCACCATCGACCCTAATTTCAGCTACTACCAATTCGGCATCTTCCACACTGGCATCCTCATTTTTAGCTTGCCAATTGGCCAAAGCGGAAAGTAACAGTTTTTCCAACTTTCTTGAAGCCTCCTTTGGGTTGAACCGCAGTATCGCCAAAGCTTTCTCTACCTTTTCACCACGAATCAAATCAGCGACCAATCGCATTTTTCTTGGCGAAGTAGGGCAGTTGTTCAACTTAGCGAAAGCTATCTTCTTCTTCTCGGCCTTTATTCTTTCGGCCATCTGTTTTTTACGAACTCCCATAGCTTACTTTTTTCCTTTGTTTTTTGCACCCGCATGACCCCTAAAAGATCGAGTCGGTGAAAATTCTCCAAGTTTATGCCCTACCATGTTCTCGGTTATGAAAACCGGTACAAATTGTTTTCCGTTATGAACTGCTATGGTCATCCCAACAAAATCAGGAGTTATCATAGATGCTCTTGACCAAGTTTTAATTACCGACTTCTTTCCGGATGATGCACTTTGTTGGATTTTCTTTTCCAAACTAAAGTGAACGTATGGTCCTTTTTTTAGTGAACGTGCCATTTCTTTCTACTTTTTATTTCTTTCTACGTTCTATTATATATTTGTTGGTGCTCTTGGTCCTGGAACGAGTTCTGTATCCTTTGGCAGGTATACCGTTTCTCGATCTTGGGTGACCTCCAGAAGCTCTACCTTCACCACCACCCATTGGGTGATCGACAGGGTTCATCGCTACTGGTCTAGTTCTTGGTCTTCTACCCAACCATCTACTTCTACCCGCTTTACCGGAAACCAACAATTGATGATCCGAATTGGAAACAGCTCCTATCGTCGCCAGACAACCGGAAAGAATCAATCTTGTTTCTCCAGATGGCATCTTTACAGTAACAAACTTACCGTCCTTCGCCATTAATTGGGCAAACGTACCAGCACTCCTTGCCATAACGGCACCTTGACCCGGTCTTAATTCAATGCAGGAAATAATTGTTCCTAATGGTACTTCGCTCAAAGGCATGGCATTCCCAATTTCAGGCGCACCAGAACTACCGGAAGACACTTGTTGATCGACTTGCAATCCGTTTTGGGCTACGACATAGCGTTTTTCACCATCTGCATACTCTAAAAGAGCTATAAATGCCGTTCTATTTGGATCGTACTCAATAGTTTTAACAGTGGCAAGCATATCTTGCTTGTCCCTTTTAAAATCGATTACCCGATACCTCCTTTTATGACCCCCACCTTTTTGGCGGATCGTCATTTTTCCTTGACTGTTTCTACCTCCCGACTTTTTTAACGGAGCAAGCAAGCTTTTTTCCGGCTTATCAGTAGTAACGGCGTCAAATCCGTTTACTACTCTAAAACGCTGTCCAGGAGTGATTGGTTTTAATTTTCTAACTGACATTTCTTGTCTTTATAGATTACTGTAAAAATCAATAATATCACCTTCCACAACATCGACAATTGCCTTTTTAATGGCATTTGTCTTTCCGTGTTGCACCCCAGTTTTTGTAAATCTGGATTTTCTAGTGGGTCCGTAATTCATAGTACGTACCTTCTTGACCGTAACACCATAAGTAGCCTCAACAGCATCCTTAATCTGCAACTTGTTGGCCTTAGGGTTAACTATGAAACCATAACGGTTGTTCAACTCGCTGTCCGCAGTCATTTTTTCCGTTATAATTGGTTTTATTAACACACTCATGCTATTATTGTTTATTTAAATTCGATTCGATTCCTTCTAGAGAGCCCTCCAACAACACAACGCTGTTTGCATTTAGTATCTTATAAGTGCTTAATTCTGAGTTAGTTATAACTTCAGACCCTTTGAAATTACGCGAAGACAAATATACACCTTTATTTGAATCACCCAACACAATTAAAGACTTTTTGTTTTCAAGTCCCAAGGTCTTTAAAACCTGAACAAAATCCTTAGTTTTTGGGGTGTCGAAATCAAAGTCTTCGACGACTAAAATTGCATTTTCCTTGGACTTTAAAGTCAAGGCTGATTTTCTGGCCAAACGCTTCAAATTTTTGTTCAATTTTTGCGTATAGTCTTTAGGTCTAGGTCCAAATATTCTACCACCGCCTCTAAAAATTGGTGACTTTATACTACCGGCCCTAGCCGTACCTGTTCCCTTTTGTTTTTTAATCTTTCTAGTACTACCTGCAATCTCTGCTCTTTCCTTAGCCTTATGCGTTCCTTGTCTTTGGTGCGCCAAATACTGCTTAACATCCAAATACACTGCATGCTTATTAGGCTCTATAGCGAAAACATCATCAGAAAGGTTTGCCTTTCTACCTGTGTCTTTTCCTTTAATATCTAAAACTGCTACTTTCATTACATCCACCTTTGTATAGTTACATAAGCATTCTTATGGCCCGGAACACAACCTTTTACTACTAAAAGATTCTTTTCTGGAACTACTTTTAAAACTCTAAGGTTTTGGACCGTAACACGATCCGAACCCATTCTACCGGCCATTTTCATACCCTTGAACACTCTTGCAGGATACGACGCGGCACCAATGGAACCAGGGGCCCTAAGTCGGTTGTGCTGTCCATGGGTCGATTGACCGACCCCAGCAAAACCATGACGCTTTACAACCCCTTGAAAGCCCTTACCCTTAGATGTTCCAATAACATCCACAAATTCACCTTCAACAAAAACATCAACACCTACGGTGTCACCTAATTTAAATTCACCTTCAAAACCTTGAAACTCAACGACCTTTTTCTTAGGAGAAGCACCTGCTTTTTTAAAATGGCCCAATTCAGCCTTATTAGCACGACTTTCTGCCTTGTCATCGAAACCAAGTTGAAGGCCAACATAACCATCCAACTCTTCGGTTCTGACTTGGGTGACTACACACGGACCAGCTTCGATAACGGTACATGGAATATTCTTTCCATTCTCGTCAAAAATACTGGTCATGCCTATTTTCTTTCCTATTAACCCAGACATACTTATTTATATTAATTATTACTTATTAAATTCTTTTCAAAAAAATAGGGCCAAAATAATTTAACCCTAAATTATTTTTTCCGTTTTTCCCTCGCACGCAGCTTAGGACATGTTTACTTCGGTTACGCTCAGCAACCAACTTCGGCTACGCTCAGTAACCCATTTGATTACACTTAGTAACCGCTTCGACTACATTTCGGATGCGCTCCGTGTTCATTTGGATTACGATACTCTCAATATAAAGAGCATCGAGCCTCACTAAACCTTAATCTCTACCTCAACACCACTGGGAAGTTCTAACTTCATAAGGGCGTCAATTGATTTTGAGGAGGAACTGTATATATCCAATAAGCGCTTGTAAGAGCTCAATTGAAATTGTTCCCTGGATTTTTTGTTCACGTGCGGTGAGCGCAAAACCGTAAATATCTTTTTATGCGTTGGTAAAGGAATTGGTCCAGTCACAACAGCACCGGTAGTCTTTACCGTTTTTACGATTTTCTCAGCAGACTTATCCACCAAATTGTAATCGTAAGATTTTAATTTTATTCTTATTTTCGGACTCATTTCCTAAGTTTAAGCTGTTATACCTTTAGCTGCCTTGATTACTTCTTCAGAAATATGTGAAGGAGTTTCTGCATAGTGTGAAAATTCCATTGTAGATGTTGCGCGACCCGAAGACAAGGTTCTTAGGGAAGTAACATAACCGAACATTTCTGATAAGGGAACCGTTCCCTTTACCACTTTGGCACCTGCTCTATCGCTCATAGCACCAATAGTCCCTCTTCGTCGGTTCAAATCCCCCACGATATCACCCATGTTTTCTTCCGGAGTAATCACTTCCAATTTCATTATTGGCTCCATAATTACGGCCCCGGCAGCTTTACCCGCAGCTTTGTAACCCATTTTTGCAGCCAATTCGAAAGAAAGGGCATCAGAATCCACAGCGTGGAAAGACCCATCCGTAAGCACAACTTTCATTGTATCCATTTCATAACCGGCCAAAGGTCCGTTCTGCATTGCGGCAGTAAAACCTTTTTCTACCGATGGTATAAATTCTTTAGGAATACGACCCCCTTTTATCTGGTCGACAAACTGAAGTCCTTCTCCTCCAAAGTCAGCATCCGCAGGACCCATTTCAAAGACAATGTCCCCAAATTTACCACGGCCACCAGATTGCTTCTTGTAGGTTTCCCTGTGCGAAGCTGTTTTGGTAAGCGATTCTTTATATTCAACCTGTGGCTCACCTTGGTTCACCTCCACCTTGAATTCCCTCCTTAAACGGTCAACGATAATATCCAAGTGTAGTTCTCCCATACCAGAAATAATCGTCTGGCCCGAAGCTTCATCCGTTTTAACCTGGAAAGTAGGATCCTCTTCGGCCAATTTAGCCAAAGCCATACCCAGTTTATCAACATCGGCCTTAGTTTTGGGCTCAACAGCAATACCGATTACAGGTTCTGGAAAGTTCATACTTTCCAAAACGATCGGATGCTTTTCATCGGACATGGTATCACCAGTCTTAATATCCTTAAATCCTACCGCAGCACCAATATCACCCGCTTCGATAAAATCGATAGCATTTTGCTTATTGGAGTGCATCTGGTAGATACGTGAAATACGTTCCTTTTTACCTGAACGATTGTTCAATATATACGAACCGGCATCCAAACGACCGGAATAGGTTCTAAAGAATGCCAATCTACCTACGAATGGATCGGTTGCAATTTTAAATGCCAAGGCAGCGAATGGCTCCTTCACATTTGGCTTGCGACTTTCAACTTTACCCGTATCCGGATTGGTTCCTTCGATAGCTTCCTTGTCCATTGGAGATGGCAGGTATCTACAGACCGCATCCAATAAAAACTGAACTCCTTTATTCTTAAAGGAAGAACCACAGATCATTGGAATAATGGCCCTGTCCATAACAGCAGCTCTCAATGCGGCATGCACTTCATCTTCGGAGATTGAATCTTCATCCTCGAAGAACTTCGCCATCAATTCCTCATCATATTCCGCAACAGCTTCGATCAAGGCAGCTCTAAACTCCTTAACTTCGGCCTTCATTTCTTCAGGGATATCAATTACGTCAAAAGTAGACCCGAAGTTATCCTCATGCCAAACAATGGCCCTGTTCTTCGCTAAATCCACGACGCCTTTAAAATCGGCTTCGTCACCAATAGGTAGTACTATAGGAACGGCATTGGAACCAAGCATTTCCTTAACTTGCTTACAAACCATAAGGAAGTTGGCCCCTTGACGGTCCATTTTATTGACAAAACCTATTCTAGGTACATTGTAATTGTCCGCCAATCTCCAGTTAGTTTCAGATTGTGGCTCTACACCATCGACCGCACTGAACAAAAAGACCAATCCATCCAATACACGCAAAGAACGGTTTACCTCAACCGTAAAATCTACGTGTCCCGGGGTGTCAATAATGTTAAAATGATAACTATTTGAATCTTCGGTCGGCTCTCCATCTATTCTTGGAAACACCCACTCACAAGTCGTGGCAGCAGAAGTAATGGTAATACCACGTTCCTGTTCTTGCTCCATCCAGTCCATAGTAGCAGCACCATCATGAACCTCGCCTATTTTATGACTTACACCGGTATAGAAAAGTATCCGTTCTGTAGTCGTAGTCTTACCGGCATCAATGTGCGCGGCAATACCTATATTTCTTGTTAATCTTAAATCTCTTGCCATCTTATTTCTAGAATCTAAAGTGCGAGAATGCTTTGTTTGCCTCGGCCATCTTGTGCGTATCGACTCTTTTCTTGACCGCTGCACCTTCTTCTTTGGCAGCAGCTAAAATTTCTCCCGCCAATTTTTGGGACATTCCTTTTTCGTTACGCTTTCTTGAATAACTGATCAACCACTTCATTGCTGTGGAAATCTTTCTATCTGGTCTAATCTGCATTGGAATCTGAAATGTTGCTCCACCCACTCTTCTACTTCTCACTTCAACATGGGGCATTACATTACTCAATGCATCCTTCCATAACTCTAGTCCAGTTTTCTCCTCATCGGTCTTCTTCGCCTCTACGATATCTATCGCATCGTAAAATACACCGAAAGCAACTGATTTTTTACCGTCCCACATCATCATATTGACAAAACGTGTCACCAATTGATCGTGAAATCTTGGATCGGGTAAAAGTGGTCTTTTCTTTGCCTGTCTTTTTCTCATTACTTCCTTTTAAACAAGTTTAATTACTTCTTGGGTTTTTTCGCACCATACTTTGACCTACGTTGTGTTCTACCGGCCACACCTGCTGTGTCCAATGCACCACGTACTATATGGTATCTAACCCCTGGTAAATCTTTAACTCTTCCGCCTCTTACTAATACTATCGAGTGCTCTTGTAAATTGTGGCCTTCTCCAGGAATGTATGCGTTTACCTCTTTACCATTGGTCAACCTTACCCTTGCAACTTTACGCATTGCAGAATTTGGTTTCTTAGGTGTTGTAGTATAAACACGCGTACAAACGCCCCTTCGTTGAGGACACGAATCCAAAGCAGCCGATTTACTCTTCTTAGTAATCGTCTCTCTTCCTATTCGTACTAATTGTGATATTGTTGGCATACTATATTATAATGTATAAAATTACCCCTACTTTAAGGGTCGGCAAATGTAGTAATAATTCAGAATATTTCAAACCCAGTGCGATTTATTTTGGTTTTTTTTTGAAAACCTATTTTTCCGAATAAAAAATTAAAAAATTTAGAACCCCTCTTTTGAAGGCGAAAGATGCTCAAATATACTACCGATATAGTCTGACATTAGAGCAGATTTATGCCTGTTTTATGGCACAATTGTGAATCTTGCAAAAAAAACCCTGTGAAATTATTTAACTATAAATAGGAACCATGTTTAATCTGTAACTCCCAATTTTATAACACCTCCTTAAAGTTTTATTAAAATTAGTTTGGATTATTAACACATTATTGTGAAGTTTGCGGCTAGCTAATTCAAA
>JBBSKR010000158.1:0-8297 GCA_038256135.1 Flavobacteriales bacterium
AATAACGAGGAAGTAAATCAAAATGAAATACAATTAACAAGTTCCAGTAGCAACTCCTATAGACCGAAAACCAACAGATTTGTTGGCAAGATTGCCTTTACTAGGACGTTGGGTGGGGAAGCGCATATTTTTACGATGAACTTGGATGGAACGGATCAAAGACAATTAACCCAAGAAATTGCTGTGGCCGGATTTAGACAAGATGAAATTGAATTCGCCTGGTACAATAATGGAAGTGCCATTTACTATCCAAACTTCAATAAATTGTATTCCATTAATGTTGATGGATCGGGTACCCGACTGGTATATGAAGCGGCTGAAGGGGAGTTTATAACCGAAGTGGCGACCAATCCGGTGAACCAACAGATTGTCATCAAAATAAATAACTCACAGGGATATGATGCCCAGCTTCGAATCGTGAATCCAGATACCGGACTTGGCACACAGACCATTATTTCTGGTATAACAGGAGCTTTTGGTGGTTTAGATTATTCATTAGATGGCAATAAGGTACTATACACAAGAGATGTATCGGGTACAGAAAATGCACAATACCGACAATTGGATTCGCGTATATTCGAATACGACCTTACCGCAAATACCTCTACCGAAATTAATACACAAAAACCCACAGGTTTTAATAATTTGGATGCTAAATATTCTCCAAACGGTGGTTTTGTCATCTTTACCTATACCTCCAACGATGGTATTTCGCAAAAAAGTATTTTTAGAAAACAATTGGATGTGGTTGAAATTATTGAAAATGAGCTTCTTTTTACCGATGCATTTATGCCCAATTGGGAATAGTTGAATAAAATCATATGACTCCTTGTTTCCATTAGGGATGAAGTCACATTTTAATCTGATCATCAATATAAAGCGCCTAGAAAAAAGAACTTTCTAGGCGCTATATTGTTAACACTTACCCCAATTTTAAACCAAATCAAAACTGTTACCCATTCTTGGTAAACCCCGGATAGCAGGTCATACCTCCATCTATAAATATGGTCGTACCATTGATATATTCCGACTCATCGGATGCCAACCAACTGGCCACACTGCCAATATCGTCCGGAACTCCTATTTGCTTGTAAGGTATTAATTTCAGCATACCTTCCCTGCCCTCTTTGGTACTCCAGACATCTTTGTTGATATCCGTTTTTATAGCTCCCGGAGCAATGGAATTACAACGAATTTTATCCGGTCCGTATTCCTGACAAATGGTTTGCATCAACATCACCAAACCACCTTTTGATACTGCATAATTTGCATGGCCCGCCCAAGGTATCACCTCGTGTACGGAGCTCATGTGAATGATCTTGCCCAACGATTTCGAAATCCCGGGACGCATTCCCCTTCGTTTAAATTCGATAATGGCTTCTTTGGCACATAGAAATTGTCCGGTCAGATTTACGTCTATGACCCTTTGCCAATCTTTCAATGGCATTTCGTGTAACGGAAAATCCGACTGTATACCTGCATTGGCAACGCATACGTCTACTGTTCCAAATTCTTCAATCGTAGTTTTGAACATGTTCTTTACATCCCCCTCCTTGCTGACATCGCATTTGACCACAATAGCAGCACCACAATCTGAATTACCGATAATCCAATGGGCTACTTCTTCCGCCTCTTGTTTATTGCTATAATAATTGACAACAATGTTGGCACCTTCCATACCCATCGCCTTGGCTACTGCTTCGCCAATACCATCGCTAGATCCTGTAACAATACAGGTCTGTCCTTCCAATCTTTTATTTGGTTTTTGCATTTTTTTATTTCTATTAGGTAAAAATAACCCAGTATTCAACGATGGAGTATCTTAATAACTAAAATTTATATCCTTAGTATTTCGAAAAACAGATCCCGAAACTATTGGTGGCAGCTCTATTGGTTTTTAGGATAAGGAAAAGTTTGTCAATTTAAAAAATAGAGCACCATCGATACCCTAACTTTTCAATTGGCTTTCGTCCCTTTAATCCCTATCTCAACTACGAAACAAGTAATTTTGAGTAAAACCTATCAACCCAATATATATGATGGTCGACACCTATACGATTCTAATTTGTACTGCTACCTGATGAATAATCGATATCATAGGGTTGATGTTTAAGACCCGGTAAAAAATAGCATTACTCCGGCCACGATGATGATGATAACTATTGAAATGGCAATATCCAACCAACTATAGCTGTTCTTGTTATTCCGTTTTTCCTCCTCTGTGATGGTGCCAAAGGTTAAATTTACTATTTGCTCTCTATCAGGGGCCTTGGTCAATAAACTCACCACCGTCAAGAAAATTAAACAGAACAAAAAGAACCAGGCTCCAAAACTCAAAAAGTTCATATCGCCCATTTTGAAAAGGAAACCATTTGGATCCAATTTATCCTTGACCAGTTCTAGGACAATTCTTAAAAAGGCAACGACGATTCCCATTACCAAGGTAGAAATTGCACCGGTCGCATTGATTCTTTTGTAAAATATCCCTAGAATAAAAACTGCGGTAATAGGTGGTGCAATATAGGATTGTACACTCTGTAAATACTCATAGAGCACTCCTGAGATATTAGCCATAATTGGAATCCATATAATCCCTATGATGACCACAAAAACAGTTGCTATCTGTCCGGTTCTTACCAATTTTTTTTCTGGCGTATTCGGTCTTAACTTCTTATAAATATCAACTGTAAACAAGGTAGAACAGGAATTGAATACCGAGGCCAAAGAACTCATTAAAGCGGCCAGAAGTCCGGCTGCAACCAAGCCACGTAGTCCCGAAGGCAACAAATTGCTCATTAATACCGGAAAAGCTTCATCGGGACTGTCCCAATGCAGTTCACCTCTCATTTTTAAAGTCAGGGCGATAACCCCCGGTATCAGAAACAAGAACACAGGAAGCAATTTCAACAAGGCTCCAAAAATAGTCCCTCTTCGTCCTTCCTTTATATTGCGAGCCGTTAGCGCCCGTTGCACAATATATTGATCGGTACACCAGTACCAAACCCCAACGATAGAACTTGTTATTAATAGTGAAGGCCATGGGAAGTCTGGATCTGTAGCCGGCCGCCACATATTAAAATATTCAGGTCCCAGGGTTTCCTGCATACTGCTCCAACCTCCTACCCTATCCAAACCAACATAGGTTAGGACGGCAGCACCCAAAATCAAAAGTACCGCTTGTAAGGTTTCCGTGTATACTACGGCCCGCATTCCTCCTAATACAGTATAGATTCCGGTAAGGATTACGGTAGCAATGGCTCCGGTCCAGAAATCGATACCCAACAAAGCGGATACAACCACCCCACCGGCATATATGGTAACCGATATTTTCGTTAATACATAAGCCACAATGGAAAAAATGGATAGCAGCCACCGGGATCTTGCGTCAAATCGTTTTTCCAAAAATTCCGGCATGGTAAATACCCCACTTCGGGCATAAAAGGGCAAAAATACCCAGCCCAATAACAGAACTACCCACGCATGAATCTCATAAATCAACAAAGGCAATTTGTTGCTGGCCCCAGTTCCGGCAAGACCTACCACATGTTCCGAACCAATGTTGGAGGCAAATATGGAAGCACCCACTACAAACCACCCGATATTTCTACCAGCCAAAAAATAATCTTCGGTATTATCTTTTTTCTTTCTGATAACCCAAACGGCTATGCCTGCAAGTATCAAAAAATAAAGCGTAATACTGATCCAGTCCAATGTATCCAACACCTGCATGGTAATCGTTTATTTAACTGAAAATGTAAAGGTTGTCCTAGACGTATATTTATCTCCCGGTTCCAAGGTTACCGAAGGAAAATTGGTTTGGTTTGGCGAATTCGGGAAGTGTTGGGTCTCTAGACAAAATCCGGAACGTTTTCCATACATTCCACCATTTGGAGCAGGAAGTGTTGCATCCAAAAAATTACCGGTATAAAATTGAACTCCCGGTTCATTCGTAAGCACCTCCAAAAATCTCCCTGTGCCAGGATGATAGGCAGATGCTATCGAACTATAGCCCGTGTTTTCATTATTCAGTACCCAGCAATGGTCATAACCTCCCCCCAGTTCAATTTGTTGATGGTTCGCATTGATATCTTTCCCAATTAACTTGGGCTTCCTGAAATCATAGGGGGTCCCTTCTACCGACGCTAATTCACCCGTTGGAATCAAACCGCTGTCTACCGGTAAATACCGATCTGCATCTATTTCTACCACATGGTCTAATATCGGCTCGGAAAAATCGCCGGAAAGATTGAAATAGGCATGTTGGGTCAAGTTCACCACTGTAGCCTTATCCGTGACCGCTTCGTACAAAACATCTAAACTATTATCCCTATTTAAAGTATAGGTAACCGTGGTCGTTAGATTTCCTGGGAAACCTTCCTCCATATCCTCACTGAGGTAGGTAAGTTTTAACGCTGCCGAATCATCAGATTCTTCGACCGTGGCATCCCATACTTTTTTATCGAATCCTATGATGCCCCCATGTAGATTATTCTTACCATTATTTTGGGCCAAGGTATATTCCTTTCCATCCAAACTGAATGTACCGTTCGCAATCCTATTCCCATACCTTCCGACCAACGCACCGAAATACGGATTCCCTTTTTCATATTGAGCAATATTATTAAAACCCAGGACTACATTTTCCATGTTACCGTCTTTATCGGGTGTTTTTAAAGCGGTAATTCTACCTCCGTAGGTAATGATATCCACTTGAATTCCGCCTTCATTTTCTAAGGTATATTTGGCTACTTTTTTACCATCTTCCGTAGCACCGTAATCACTTTTCTTTATGCTTAGGGATTTTTTCATTTGTTGGGTTTCTGAATTTTCATTTTTATTTTTTCCATCCTTACAACCCATAGTTACCGTTGAAATTAACATCATTAGAATTGCTGTAATAGACGTGTTGAGTGTTTTCATAAAATCGGTTTTGTTTTTGTATTCTAGTCAATTGTATTCAGCTTTATCCGTATTTAAATTGTCCTTCAGCAATGTATGAAAATCCTAAAACAAACCTAACAACGCACTTTAGATATTGATCATGATTTATTTCATCACTGTAGTAAACTAAAGGGACACCCCCCGCTTCCAAGGAATAAAGTCATCTTGGCCAAGTTCATCTGCTTTGCAACGGATAGTACCACTGGCAACTTTTATGACGTGCTCCAAAATTTCCTCGCCCATCTCTGAAATTGTTTTCTCTCCACGGATAACGGGACCGGAATCGATATCGATGATGTCCGGCATGCGCTCTGCCAATTCTGTATTCGAAGATACTTTTAAAACCGGTGCTATAGGATTTCCTGTCGGGGTCCCTAACCCTGTCGTAAAGACTACAATATTGGCTCCGGACCCCACCATGCCCGTAGTACTTTCAACGTCATTCCCTGGCGTACATAACAAATTCAGCCCTGGTTTGGTAACGTATTCCCCATAATCCAAAATAGCTTCGATAGGGGAAGTACCTCCTTTTTTGGCGGCACCGGCAGATTTCATGGCATCGGTAATCAGGCCATCTTTGATATTTCCAGGGGACGGATTCATATCAAAACCTGAGCCCACGGCTTCGGCGGAGGCTTCATAGGCTTTCATCAATTGCATGAAACGTTTTGCATCATCTTCATGAACGCATCTGTTGACCAGTTCCTGTTCTACCCCACACAGTTCCGGAAATTCGGAAAGTATGGGCGAACCACCAACTGCCGCCAAGATATCGGAAGCATAGCCAAGCGCCGGGTTGGCGGAAATCCCTGAAAAGCCATCCGAGCCTCCACACTCCAGACCCATTTTCAATTTGGAAATGGATGCTGGGGTTCGTTGTATTTTGTTGGCCTCTTTTATTCCCTCAAAAGAATCCTTGATTATGGCATTCAACATATCATCAACCGTACCTATCTGTTGTTGTTCGAAAATAAGAACGGGTTTCTTCAAATCCGGACCAATCGCATTCAAGGCATTTTTAAAAAGGTCTATCTGTAAATTCTGACATCCTAAACTTAAAACCGTAGCGCCCGCAACATTCGGATTATTGACATACCCTGCTAATAATTTAGCCAACATCCCCGAATCTTGGCGAATACCGCCACACCCTCCTTGGTGGGTAATAAATTTCACCTCTATATTGTCAAAAGTCTGATGGCTGGGCTCTACATTACCATCGTTAAAATCACTGTCATTGCCATTAATCAGGTTGCGCAATAGCTGTCTTTGCTTACGTTCCTTACCCATGGAAAGTTCCTTTTCAAAAACATCTTTAAGCACCTCTATATTCCTATTTTCACAGAATACCAATGGGAAGAACAACCAAACATTTTGAGTGCCCACTTGTCCGTCTGGTCGGTGGTAGCCCATAAAAGTCCTTTCCTTCCACTTAGAAATATCAGGAGGTGTCCAAGAAGCAGTGCTGGTTCTTTCCTTTACCGGATTACTTTGATGCCTTACATTTTCCGTGGTCAACAAATCACCTCTGTTAATTTCCGAAACGGCTTTACCCACTAAGACACCATACATGAAAATTTCATCCTCCTTATCCAAGTCTACCAAGGAAATTTTGTGTTTTGCCTTCGTATTCGATAACACGATTATTTCCTTTCCTTCAAACTGGACACGGTCTCCTTGTACCAAATCCACTAAGGCAATGGCTACATTATCCTCTGCTTGTACTTTAATCAATTTTTTCTGCATCTCCAATCTATTTTATCGTTCCGGAAAATTTATTGAATCCTTCCTGAATTCCGTATTCCTCAATACAACATAAGGCTCTGGAAATAGCCCCTGAGAGACCCCTAACTTGTGTCAAATCTTTATCCCAATATGCCCTATTTTTCAAAACCTTTCCTGAAATTTCATCTAAACTATCTGATTCCCATATTTCGGCAAATTCAGCGATGATATCAGCATCGTCATTGACAGGTAATTCCTCGCCTTTCCACTGCCCTTTGTAAAAACGAAGTAAACAAGCAAATGCATATACCGTTTTAGGAGGAAGGCTGTTGGTTCGTTTTACAAATTCCAACAAACTTGGTAATACCCTTACCTTAAATTTCGAAATGGAATTCAATGCGATACTGGTTAATTGATGTTTGATAAAGGGATTTCTAAATCTGTCAAAAACGTCTTCCGCAAATTCTTCCAATGCTGACTTTTCCATATTCAAGGTAGGTATGATTTCCTCATAAACCAAAGAGCGAATGAACGGACCGGTAAAAAGATCCTCCACGGTTTCCTTTACAGTTTCGTTGCCAAAAAGTATTGAAAATGGTACCATAGCCGTATGTGCGCCATTCAGAATACGAACCTTTCTAGTTCGAAAGGGTTGCATGTCCGCCACAATCTTGACATCAAGGTCGGTTTTATGAAACGGTAATTTTTTCTTTAAAGCATCATCCCCTTCGATCACCCATAAAAAAAATGTTTCCGCACTTACAATCAAATTATCTTTATAATCCAATTGCTTGTCATATTCTGCTATTTCATCCTCAGGATACCCTGGAACAATTCTATCGACCAATGTATTGTGGAAGGTACAGGCATTCAATATCCATATTTTAAAATCTTCGGATAAATTCCAAAGGGATATATAGTCTAAAATAATCCGCTGTATGGTATCCGCATTATTGTTGATCAGCTCACAGGGAATGATGGTCAACCCCTTATCGAAAGCACCTTCAAAATATGTAAATCGTTCATATAATAACTTGGTCAGCTTTGCCGGGAAAGAAGTTGGCGGGGCCATTTCAAAAGTATCCGTAGCGACATAGGCAATACCGGCTTCCGTGGTATTGGAAACGACAAACTCCAAGCTTTCCACTTGGGCCAAATCCAGATAGTCATTAAAACAAGTATAGGGGTCAATACCCTTTACGATATTGGTAATAAGTTCCTTTTCCTGCACCACTTTTCCGTTTTTGATGCCTTTCGTAAACAAGGTGTATAAACCATCTTGGTCATTCAGGACAGAGACCATACCGCTATCGATAGGTTGAATTACAGCAATACCCGCATTGAATCCTACTTCCTTGTTCAAGATTTGAAAAGCATATTCCACAAAAGCACGCAAAAAATTACCCTCCCCAAATTGGACAACCTTAATGGGTAACGAAATAGGGAGTGCCGTGTTTTTTCTATTTAATTTTTGCATAAAATCTTCTCAATAAGTAACCTACCTCGGGGCAAGCCCACGAGGCATTGTAGGAAAACAACCTTAAAATTTCGAGGCAAGCCTCGGAGCATTTAAATCTCGATTATCGAGTAAAAAACTTATAAATCGAACAAACTTGGTAACCAAAGACTCAATT
>JBBSKR010000159.1:0-8276 GCA_038256135.1 Flavobacteriales bacterium
CACTCCCGCATCGGTGCCAAAGCCCATCGGCACTCCTTTTTTATAGGCCTTGCCCATAGTGGCCATATGCTTGGGGCCGATTTCCAAAGCTTTTTTAGCAACTACTTCTGGGAAAAATCCAGGTATCAATGCTTTCTCAGCTACTTGCTTGCCGGCACTGATCGTCGGTATCAAATAACATTGGTTTTGGATCATGAGATCCATGGTTTGTTCGCTCATTAAAGTACCATGTTCTATGGTATTGACTCCTCCCAATACCGCTATTTTCATTCCTTCATCCCCATGGGCATGGGCGGCGACCGTAAATCCATAATTCTTTGCCGTTTCCGTGATCGCTTTTATTTCTTCTAAAGTAAACTGTGGATTTTGCCCGCTTTTGGCAACACTCAAAACCCCGCCTGTTGCCGTAATTTTAATAACATCGGCACCATTTTTATAGCGTTGCCGCACCGCCTTTTTAGCATCGGACACGGAATTGATGACACCTTCCTTTGGACCAGGATCTCCCATGAGGTCGCTGCGTCTTCCATTGGTTGGATCTGCATGACCCCCGGTTGTGGCTAGTGCCTTGCCAGCGGTGAAAATTCGTGGTCCCTCTACAAGTCCTTTATTTATGGCATTTCTAAGTGCAATATTTACACCAGAGCCACCCAAATCACGCACGGTGGTAAAACCGGCCAGCAAGGTGCGTTTAGCATAAACCGTTGATTGCAAGGCTACATCAGCTTCATTATCGGTAAACTCCTTGATGTACGATTGGGCATTATATTCCCCCTCTATATGCACATGCATATCTATGAGGCCTGGTAATATTATTTTATCCCTTAAGTCAATTACCGTATCGGCATCAGTACCTGAAACAAAACCATCTTCTATCGTTTTGATCTTATTTTCATGTACTATTATAGTTCTTTCGTTACTGAGCTTGCCAGATTCGGTATCATAAATTGCCCCACATTGGAGATATTTGTCTTGAGCCGATAATGCTGAACCAATACATATTACTAGTATTAATAGAATTAATTTTTTCATGATGTTTTTATAACTAATAAGGGGAAATATAGCCATATTTCCCCTTATCCAAGTTTTTCAACTCAAGAATAATCAGTCCCGTATCTTCTGTTCCCAAATCCATGCGTAGTTCATGGCCTCTTCTAAGGTATATTCGGCCTTCCAGCCCAAAACTTCGTTCGCCTTGGTGGTATCGGCGTACGCAGAGGTGATGTCACCGGGTCGTCTAGCTACGATTTTATAATTCAATTTTTTTCCAGAAACCTTTTCAAAACTGTGAATGGCCTCCAAAACGGAACTTCCTTTGCCGGTTCCTACATTGAACACCTCGTAATTCTTATCATTTTTGCCCTGCAGTAATCTTTCAAGGGCAACCACATGGGCCTTTGCCAGATCCACAACATAAATATAGTCGCGAATACAGGTACCATCGGGCGTTGGATAATCATCCCCAAAAACCGATAATTCATTCCGTAGCCCAATTCCGGTTTGGGTAATAAACGGCACCAGATTTTGGGGCACCCCTTTGGGCAGCTCTCCAATCTCGGCACTGGGGTGGGCACCCATGGGGTTGAAGTAACGCAATGCAATAGCACTCAAACCAGAAGTCACCTTACATGTATCGGAAATTATTTCCTCCCCCATTTGCTTGGTATTTCCGTAGGGGGATTCCGCCACCTTAACAGGGGCATCTTCCGTAATCGGCATTTTGTCTGCCTGCCCATAAACGGTACAGGAGGAACTAAAAATGAAACTCGACTTATTCTTTTTACACAGTTCCTTTAATATATAGATCAGCGTTCCGATATTGTTCTCGTAATAAAGTAATGGCTTTTCCACGCTCTCCCCTACTGCCTTCGATGCTGCAAAATGAATAACACCAGTAACATCATGATGTCTTTGAAAAAAGTCTTCCACTTTATCCTTTTCCTTCAAATCCAATTTTTCAAAAAGTGGTTTTTTACCGGTGATGGCTTCAATACCATTAAGAACCTGTTCATCAGAATTGGAACAATCATCTATTATGATGACTTCAAAACCTTTGTTTTGGAGTTCAACCACGGTATGTGAGCCTATGAATCCTAAACCTCCTGTTACTAATACTTTCATTCTTTGAGTTTAACTACTACCGTTAAATGTAAAAAAAACATAGCTTATCCATTGACAAACGCGATAATCATCGCTGTAATGTGGTTAATCTGTTCGCTATCAAGTTCTGTATGCATTGGCAAGGATATCACCTCTTTAATCAATTGATTGGTAACCGGAAAATGTTCTTCCCTGTAGCGTTCATCCAAATAAGCTTTTTGTCTATGTAAAGGAATCGGATAATATATTCCATAGGGTATTCCATTATCGTTCAAATGTTTTGCCAATGCATCCCTTTTTCCATTGGTAATGCGTAGTGTATATTGATGGAAGACATGACAATCACACACATCACAAATTCCTTCACATCCATTCACCGTTTTTGGGGTACGTAAATTTTCCTGACCTGCAAAAGCCTTTGAATAAGCGCGCGCAGCGTTTCTCCTTGCCTCGCAATACCCATCCAATCTAGGAAGTTTGGCCCTTAAAACAGCTGCTTGAATGGAATCCAATCTAGAATTTACCCCAACTACATCATGATGGTAACGTTCGTACATACCATGGTTCACTATTCCCCTAAGGGTATGTGCCAAGTGATCATCATTCGTAAAAATGGCGCCGCCATCACCATAACAACCCAAATTTTTGGAGGGAAAAAATGAAGTTGCCCCTACATGGCCCATACTTCCGGCCATATATTTTTTTCCATTTTTAGATAGGTATTTAGCTCCTATTGCCTGTGCATTATCCTCTATAACAAATAAGTCATGTTTTTCAGCCAATTCCAATATCGCATCCATATTTGCACACTGCCCAAAAAGATGTACGGGAACAATGGCCTTGGTTTTAGGGGTAATCGCTTTTTCTATCGCCTCAATATTGATGTTAAAGGTATCCGGATATACATCTACCAAGACTGGTGTCAATTGTAATAGGGCAATGACCTCAACCGTGGCGGCAAAAGTAAAATCAGCTGTTATCACTTCATCTCCCGGCTTTAAACCTAGGCCCATCATCGCGATTTGCAAGGCATCCGTTCCATTGGCACAGGGTATCACGTGTTTTACCCCAAGATACTCCTCCAATTCCTTTTGAAACGCTTGCACCTCCGGACCATTAATAAAGGCCGATGTTTCCATTATCTGGGCGATCGAGGAATTAACCTGATCTTTTATTTCTTGATATTGACCATTAAGGTCAACCATTTGAATCTTTTTCATTCTTTTAAATTACTAGAAGTGATACAAAAATACGAAATGTGCCACACTAATTTTATCGAAAGAAACGTAATTTAGCCCAAAAGCATCGGTTTGTTATTTCTCTATAATCTTATTGTTTTAATAGCTTCAGCCATATTGAGGTTAGTAGCACTTGTAAATGCCAAATTATCGCTTTTTGTCAAGGGTAGAAAAGAGACGTTTTCCATTATTGGAAACAAAATTTCAAAGGAAGATAGGGTAATTTGGATCCATGCCGCTTCATTAGGGGAATACGAACAAGGCCTCCCTATACTGGAGCAACTTAAACGTAACCAACCTACCTATAAAATAGTGCTTACCTTTTTCTCCCCTTCCGGATTTGAAGTAAAAAAAAAGTCCGCAACTGCTGATGTTGTTTGCTACTTACCATTGGATACTAGAAAAAATGTTCGTGCATTTTTAGATGCTGTACATCCAGCATTGGCCATTTTCATAAAATATGAGATTTGGCCTAACTATTTAGATGCGCTTGGAGAACGGAAGATACCTACCATATTAATATCTGCTTTGTTCAAAAAAAATCAGCTCTATTTTAAATGGTATGGATCCTTTATACGTAAGGCATTATCAAATTTCTCCCATTTATTTGTTCAAAATAAAAGGTCTCAAGAATTATTGAATGGAATAGGGTATCAAAATGTAACCGTTGCGGGTGACACTCGCTTTGATCGTGTAGCGGAAATTTTGGAAAGGGACAATTCATTGGCTTTTATGCAGGCTTTCAAGCAACACAAATTTTGTTTTGTTGCTGGAAGTACTTGGCCAGAAGATGAAAAAATAATCGCGGATTACATAAATCAGAATACCTTTCCCATACAATTCGTTATAGCACCACACACTATAAAAGCGAAACATATTGACGCCATTAAACGGTCTATCAATAAGCCTGTACTCTGCTATTCAGAACTGCAAGATTCAATACCTGAAAATTATGAAGTTTTAATTATCGATACCATCGGGATTTTGACCAAAATATACAGCTATGCCGATACTGCCTATGTAGGCGGCGGATTCCACACAGGGCTACACAATACTTTAGAACCTGCCATATTTGGCATACCCGTCATTATCGGACCTGAATATAAAGAATTTACGGAGGCTGAAAGTTTGGTAAACCTTAGAGGTATTCTTTCTATTAGGAAAACATCTGAGTTCAAAACACAGTTGAACAAATGTTACAGCGATAATCGCTTCAGAATAAATACAGGTGAAATTAACATCGATTATATACAAAATCAAAAAGGTGCAAGCCAAAAAATAATGGGGACAATCAATTCAATTTTAAAGTAGGATATCAGAAAGAATTACACTTATACTACTGATTCATTTCTTAAATTCAGTTGCCCAATAAATTAGTCTAATCCTGCATTATTAATATCCATAGGGTATTCATCAAACTAACTTTATAAAGACAATTTTATACGTTTATCGATTTAAACAAATATTTTACAGCACTTTAGGGCATTATCCCTATCTTGAGTACAGAACGATACAATTATGATTATGGAACAAGAACTTTCTCCAGGAGTTAAAATGCTCAATGGCTTTCTGAAACTTATGATTGCTTGCTTAGTTGCAATATTAATCGCTATACCCCTTGCTGGTTTAGCCGATTGGTTTGGCTGGATTTAGTAGTTAAAGCGTAGCTTATAACCTTTACTCCGATTGCCCACATTTGACGTTAGGCATTTTATTTTTTTTCGATGAAAAGCTGTTTTTTTCGATGAACAGCATAATTTTATGGTGCAATGCCACAAAGAAGTAAGTTTTCACAACATTTACTTAGGTTTTTACAACCTTTTTATTTTGTTATTATTAACAAACCTTAGCTTTAACAGATATAACTTTAAGGTAGGTAATGTTATGAATCATTTATCATTTCAAACGGGGATAGATACGTATCTATCCGTATTAATTATTGCGATGAACGCCTTTTTGGCCGTAGTTGCCGTTGGAACTTTTTTAGCCCTTATCGGGGTTATTTAATTTTTTTAAACCATGCCCACATCGTTAAAAAAAATTACTTAATAAGAAACCCCTTAAAAAGGGGTTTTTTTTGTGACTTCCAGCAATAGACAGCAATCCCCTGAGCTAATTGTTATCTTTTATTTTAAAAAACCTATTTTTTTGAAAACCAAATTTTAAGTTTAGCGGATTTTTTTTCAGGATTACTTTTCCAAATGTCCAACATATCAAGCGAGAAAGGGATGGATTGCCATATGGTAGGATAAAACTTTGTATTTTTCATGATGCAAATTTTTTTAAAGAATATCCTGCAAATTTCAGCAATCCTTTTTGAAGGGGTACCTCGAAAATTATCCAATATCTATGCTGTATTACCCAACATTCATCTTCAATAACACTTATTCCAAAAGAAAATGCCCTTCATTACTGAAGGACTTTCTATCCATAAAGGCGGAGATGACTTGATAATAAATGAGGTCTGTAAGCCTCTATAGCAGTTTAAGCAGTAGAAAACGATTTTCCTTAAGAATTGAGTTTGTCTTTGAATTCATTAATGACACCGCCCTTTAGCACCATACTTATCTGGCGTTCGCTTAGGGTATGTTTGGTCTCGAATTCAAGTAGCTTACCAGAATCGTTGCTGACCTTTACTTTGATGGGATTACGGTCTTTAATATCCTTCCTTAAATTTTTAAAGCTTACCATATCTCCCTGTTCGATCTTGTCATAATCTTCGATAGTTAGAAATTCAAGTGGCAATATCCCAAAATTTGCAAGGTTTTGCCAAGCAATTCGGGCATAGGATAAAGCTATCACGGCTACTTGCCCCAGATATTTGGGTGCAAGTGCAGCGTGTTCCCTACTAGATCCTTGAGCGTAATTTCCTTTGGCGACCACAATATGTCCGCCATGCTGGGATTTGGATTCCATGGCCCTATCATAAAAAGAGTCATCGATTACCGTAAAGGTGTATTTGCTGATTTCTGGGAGATTGCTTCTAAAAGGCAGCACTTCGGCCCCGGCCTTCAAAATCTCATCGGTGGATACATTATCTCCCATTTTTAAGAGAACGGGCACTTCATAGTGATCCTCCAACGGGTCAATATGGGGCAGTGCTTTAATATTGGGACCTTTCTTCAATTCAATCTGCGACCCATCCTCGGGAGGGGCGACCAACAATTCGGTACTGATGATTTCCATTTCTGGACTTTCATAGTGCGGATAGCTCATTCCGAATAATTTCTCAAGGTCCCTAGGATCGGTAATCTTTCCTGTTAGGGCGGAAGCCGCAGCTGTTTCGGGACTGCATAGGTAAACTTGGTCATCTTCGGTCCCAGATCTGCTCGGGAAATTTCGTGGCATAGTCCTTAAACTTATGGTATCCGAGGCCGGGGCCTGGCCCATCCCGATACAGCCCATACAGCCAGACTGGTGGAACCTTGCCCCTGCTTTGATCAAGTTGGCAAAGGCACGGTTATCGATCATATTCTGGATAATCTGTCTGGAGGTAGGGTTGATATCAAAGGATACCCCGCTGTCGATGAATTTGTCCCTTACGATGGCCCCGGCCATCCAAAAATCACGTAGACCCGGGTTTGCGGAAGATCCGATGACCACTTGACCAATAGGTTTTCCGGCAACTTCGCTCACGGCAACCACATTTCCGGGACTAGTAGGCTGGGCAATAAGTGGAACCAACTCGTCCAACCTTAGTTCTTCATGTAAATCATATTCACAACCTTCATCGGCAACGAGTTCTATCCAATCTTCTTCCCTGTCCTGAGATCTCAAAAAGCGTTTGGTCTCAGCATCGCTGGGGAAAACGGTCGTAGTGGCCCCTAATTCGGCACCCATATTGGCAATGACATGACGGTCCATTGCGCTTAGGTTATTTAATCCGTCCCCGTAATATTCCAAAATTTTTCCGACCCCGCCCTTAACGTCATGTCTACGGAGCATTTCCAGAATAATATCCTTTGCACTTACCCAATCCGGAAGTTTTCCTGTCAATTTAACCCCCATGACCTTTGGCATTTTAACAAAATAGGGTTCGCCCGCAATGGCAGCGGCCACGTCCAATCCCCCCGTTCCAATGGCGAGCATCCCGAGAGAACCTGCGGCACAACTATGGCTGTCAGATCCTACCAGCGTTTTTCCCGGTTTACCGAAACGTTCCATATGCACCGGGTGGCTGACCCCGTTTCCCGGCCGACTGTACCAAAGGCCAAAACGCTGTGCGGCCGACAAAAGGAACAAATGGTCATCGGCATTTTTAAAATCGGTCTGCAGCAGGTTATGATCTACATATTGAACGGCAACCTCCGTTTTGGCTTTTTTGAGGCCCATTGCTTCGAGTTCCAGTTGCACCAAGGTGCCTGTTGCATCCTGCAACAGGGCCTGATCTATTTTTATGCCTATTTCAGACCCAGGGGTCATTTCACCAATTACCAAATGGGAGTTTATAAGTTTTTGGGTAACATTGTATGATTTCATGATATATTTTGATTTTAATTGCCTGCAGGTAAGAGGCCGTCGTTATTTTTTAAGATTAAATGTAGATGCATCTGGAATTTAAGGAACAGAACTGCATGTAACTGACAAATTTTGAACCCGATCCGCAATGTGTTTAAGATACGGATTTTTGGCTAGCAATGCTAGTCTGGCCGCTTATTGCCCAACAATTAGGAAAACGTCATGCGTCAAGTATGAAAATAAAATCGGAAATACCATCAAGATGTAGAGTAATTCTACTTTAAACATAATTGAAGCAACCCATTTAAGGGTTCATTTTCTTTGATAATTGGGCCCACTAACCGAAGGTATTGCAAGAATATGTAGTTGGCCTGATTGTCTTTCCTAATGAGAAAATCAAGAGTAAAAAGGAAAGAGGTGTTTTCATTTTTATTCACGGTTGTCCGGTAAACTTTTTTTAAATGCGCAACAACCCCCACC
>JBBSKR010000160.1:0-8216 GCA_038256135.1 Flavobacteriales bacterium
CGGCTACAAAGGTAGTTTCAGTCGTATAATCTGTTGGATAACTAGGAACGACCCCATTATCCATGTATGCAAATTCATACGGACCACCGGCTCCGCCACGACCTTGCACCGTAATTTGTCCAAAAGCGTTACAGTTGGCAGGTACCTCGGAAATAATATCTATCGCCGGTAAATTTTGGTCAATAATAACACCAACGGCAGCGGTACAGTCATCCATAATATTGGTTACAATGATTTGATAATCACCCGGTAATTCTGGAATCGTGCCGTTGTAAGGATCAGATACAGTTGTTATTGAATTTTGAATAGTAGTTAACGTACCATCATCATTGTTCAGCAATTCAATGCGCAAATTGTCCCCAATGGAAAAGCCGGTTATAGAGTAGGTGATTTCACCATTTCTGTTTACATCACATGCACCCGGTGTTGAACTAGCTGTAACATCCAAAGTGGAAGGACCTTCAATTGGGGGTATGACCTGTTCGTATATACACCCCGTAATTAAATCCCTAACCTCAACAGTATAGGCTACTCCGTACTGTATTCCGTCAGTAGTATTACTAAAGGTGTGGTCATCTACACCAGGCGTGTTGTTCAATGGATAAAAAGTTGGTTGCTGTGCAAGCTTAATCTCATACGAACCGGATCCACCGGCTACGCTAACCGCATAAGTAAAACCACTATCATCACAAGTTATAGGTAGCGGTGGGGGAATAGGAGTTATGGTTACCTCATTAGAGGTTATCGTTACGGTATCGATATCCGTACAGCCATTTGAATCTAGAGTAATAACCGTATAGATGCCAGGAACCAGATTTGAATTTAAAATTTGGATAGGAAATGCTCCTACATTTTCTTGTCTTGCTATTTCAGTACCCGTATTGTCCTCTACGATAAAGTCGAAAGCAGGTGTGCCAAAATTTACTCCGGTGATATTTATACCGCCGCTAAGGGTTCCTGAACCATCACAAATTGCTGGTTCCTCATTTACTGTGGCATCAGGAGAAGTCGTCGTATCTTCTATAACTACTGCATCTGCAGGTGAGGTTTCACAACCTCTGGCATCCCTTACCAAAAAAGGATACGTACCTACAGCCAAGTTCGAATATACAGTTTGTGTGCTCCATCCCGTATTATTGAAATTAACTTCATAAGGTGGTACACCACTTGTCGCATCGGGCGTGATAGTAACCACACCATTGTTGGTTTGTCCGCAACTAACAGGGCGATAGGAAACCGCTGCCGCGTCGATATTTTGCGGTCGATCAAGGGTTATCGGTGCTGAATCCGCAACACATCCAGAATTGGTCGTATTGTTGTCCGTCACCCTAAAAACATAGGTACCCTCAAAGGTAGTATCGTAAAGGAAATTATTCGAAGTTAACGGAATTGGTGCACCAAAGGTAACCCCATTGTTAGCACTTACTTCATATTGTTTGGTTCCCGCACCTGTGGTATAACCACCATTTACTTGAACCCTAATTTGCCCTGGATTGCCACCACAAGGTATTGCCGCCTCTATACTTGTGCTGACACGCAATTGCGGTGCAATAGTGATGTTAATGGAGTCGCTACAATTATTTCCATCTACAACTTCAATGGTATAATCGCCCGGGGATAGGCCAGAAAATGTTGTCCCTGCTTGCAAGGCACCACCGTTAATCCTATATTGATGTGTTCCTATAGCAGCAGTTCCCGCCGTAGAGGTTACCACCACAGTAGCCCCTATTCCTGAAACAAAACAAAAGTCGGAAGCGCCATTATCCAAACTCAAGACGGGTGCAGCTATGGGATCCAAGTTAAAGGTAAACGTATCTGTACAACCTTCTGAATCTTCCGCCATTAGGGTATAGCCTCCTGCAACGTTCAAATTACTAAAAGTCCTACCAGATTTAGGGCCTTGTACCGGTCCTGATGGCGGAGTCAAGGTATATCTGTAGGAACCCCATCCACCAACCGCAGTGGCCCTGACGCTACCTACGTTTCCATTCGCACAGCTCATTGGTGTTACTGTGCTTCCACTTAAATCCAACACCGGTGCCTCTTGAATATCAAGGGAAGTTACATCGGAACAACCCGTATCGGCATCCGTCACGGTTATGGTATAGGTACCGGCAGCGGATGGAGGTAAAACAACCTCAGCAGCGTTTTGTGGTCCACCAGAATAAAGTCCACCATTAATATCATAACTATAATTATTTCCAAAACCATCGATAATGAATGTTCCGGTACCATCGGAGACCCCATTACAGACCCGTAAATCGCCTCCGGATTTTACCCTGACCCTAATGGAACTAAGTACGGCCGGACTAAACCCTTCGGTATAAGTACAATTGTTTGCGTCGGTAATTCGAAATATATAAGATTGAGAAGTACTAAGTCCAACAAAAGTATCACTTCCTCCATTATCGAAAAAAACAGGACTGACAATCGCATAGTTGATGATTGCTGCATTACTTGTTGGTGTCAACTGCACATCTGATGTCCCTGAGATACAGTTTATGTTGCTCTGAACAAATTCCAAATTCGTAGGTGGATCAACGTTGAGTATATCGATGGCTGTCAATTCTAAGCGGCAACCGCCACTATCACGAATAATTGGAGTGTAGGTACCTGCAGCCAGGTCTGAATAAGATGTTATGTTCGAAAAATTGACCCCGTCTATACTAAATACATATCCACTCCCAGATCCCCCAGAAAATGGAGCCACAAAATCAATTTGTCCACCATTGGTACCTCCACTTCCGTTGCAAGTAACATCTGAAACCTTCGTTGCACTCCCAGATAGGGCACCAACGTTGGATACCGTTACTGACGGTAACGCAACCGTACACTCAAAACCTCCTTGTTGGTACCTAACCTCAATATCATTATAGGTTCCGGCAGGAACAGATATCTGTAGTGTAGTTACCCAAGGATCACCAGAATTAACGCGATAGGATAGATTATACCCACGCGCGTCGCTTACCGAAAAATCAATTCGCGCTCCCCCATTACTACAAGTGCCATCAACACCAGCCGCCGTAACGCTAGGAGGTTGAAGCTCTTCTACATTGGAGGAAACAGGTATGCTACAACCGTTGCTATCGGTAACGATAAAATCATAAGTGCCAGCCGTAGTCACCGTAAAGGTGGTCGCGCCGGTATTGGTGGCCGAACTACCAAAAGCAGGCTGAACCGTCCCTCCATTGACCGTATAGGTGTAGGGTGCTGAACCGCCACTCGTGTTCAAGTTAATATCCACACTGGTAATATCCGAACATCCAAAACTGTTATTGACCTCGGTAGAGGCGTCCAAAGCATTTAATCCGGAACCAATGGTGATAGGATTTCCGGAAGTATCCACATTCTGTCTTGGTGGATCAATTCCGTTCAGGGGATCACCCTTACATTGCTGTGTTTCCACTTGAACGATGTACGTACCAAAACCTACTGCTGAGAAGGTATAGGGATTGTCGGAAACGAAGGCTGTAAATTCTTGGGCGACTCCACTTGAATTTAAAAGTGTATACTTATAAGGGCCGGGAACATTATTGGCCGTTACCGTTATGCTACCGGTATCCCCACTACATTGCGCATCAACAAAAGTTGCTTCTATTTCGATATCCTGTTGATTGATGGTAATCGGTTCATAAGGATATTCACAGGTATTGGCTGTATTCTGTAATCTCGCTTTAACATTATAGGTGCCAGGGGCAAGATTTCCAAAAATTGGACCCTGCCATGGACCAAAGCCACTTCCGCTATCTATACTGAACTCATACGCACTGGACAAATTCGTAATTTGAATTCGACCGGGTACACCACAGATAAAATCCTGTTTCACATAGGTTTGGGAGATGGTACTCTTTTTAACCTTAAAATAATAGGTTTGCCCATCGGCATTAACACGATATTCCGCCCCAGAAGTCGATGGTACCGTACTCGCATCCAAAGAAAATGTTTGACCAGTAGCCACTTCCGTGTAACATAATCCCGTATTAGGACAATCTTGGTTTATATTTGGTGAACATGAACCGCCAAGGAGTTGCCATGAAACTGAACTGTATGGACCTCCTGAAAGACTTATAATCCTATCATCAAAATCTCCGCATAGGTTAAAACGGGCAACCGTAAATCCATTATCATTACAAGAATCCGTTTTGTCCGCCCCTAGAATTATAGTTGTAAACATTACAGGTGCCGTCAATTCATTTGTTAAATTGACGTTTTCAGAAGAGACTATTTTTAAGTCAGTAGGTTTAGGAGTGGAAACAGCTTTTACAAATACCGTAGAAACTTCCTCAAAAAGGGTCTTTACCTTAGAATTGGCAATTGCCGTAGAACCAACGACCGATACAAGTATCAGAAGCAATATATACAATGTATACCGCTGTTGTTTTGGGAGCATAGGTTAAGGTCAGTTTTAAAGAACAATACGGATTGGGGTCTTTATTGTTCTTTGGTGTAATTTTTTATACTTATAGTTTATCTTTATATTAAACTTGCGTCTTTAATATATTTCTAACGTACCAATATGAAAAATAGTATCATTTTAAGTTGCATATTCGTTGTAATGCTTAATTACTCTTGTGCACAAAACACTGAAAATAAAATAGCCACACCTGTAACTTCAGTTTTCGAAGCTGAGCTATTGGTCGATGAGCTACAGGTTCCATGGGGGTTTACCTTCTTACCTGACGGAAGTATGCTTATTACTGAAAAAGAAGGTAATGTGATTCATTTTTTGAATGGAAAAAAAACGATAATCGGTAATGTTCCTGAAGTTTATCAACGCGGTCAAGGAGGTCTTTTGGATATTGCCCTTCATCCGAATTACGAAGAAAATGGATGGATCTATTTAACCTATGCCTCCCCTAAAGGCGATGAAAAAGGGGGACATACGGCCGTAATGAGGGCAAAACTCAAAAATAATGCCCTAACAGAAAATGAATTGCTCTATAAAGCCGCACCCAATACGACAAAAGGGCAACATTTTGGCTCTCGAATTGTCTTTGATAATGAAGGTTATTTATACTTTTCGATTGGCGAAAGAGGCGAAAGGGATGTCAATCCGCAAGATATTAAAAGGGACGGGGGCAAAATTTATCGCTTGCATGATGATGGCCGAATACCGCAAGACAATCCATTTGTTGGGGTTGATGGAGCAAAAACCGCGATTTACAGTTACGGCCATCGCAATCCACAGGGACTCATCAAACATCCCGAAACCGGTGAAATTTGGGACAATGAACATGGACCACGGGGCGGGGACGAAATCAATATTATCAAAAAGGGAGCCAATTATGGATGGCCCGTAGTAACCTACGGCATCAATTACAGCGGCACTCCCATTACCGAAAAAACTGAAATGGAAGGTATGGAACAACCTATACATTATTGGGTACCGTCCATTGCTCCCAGTGGTATGGCATATGTAACTTCGGATAAATATAAGGATTGGAAGGGGAGTTTATTGGTTGGTTCGTTGGTTTTCCAATATTTGGAACGGCTTGTTTTGGATGGCACTACCGTAGTCTCCCGTGAAAAGCTTATGGCAGATATTGGAAGGGTACGGGCAATAGAGGAAGGTCCGGATGGATTGATATATGTTGCTGTTGAGGGTAAAGGCATTTTCAGATTAGTACCCACAAAATAAAAGTCCTATGAAAATTATTGTGCCGATTTATTTTTTGATAATCATTGTGCTAAGAGTCACCCTTTTCCAAGAACCAGGATTAGAGGAAAGTATGGAACGCGGCAAGGAGATTTATGCCGATTTCTGCGTAACCTGCCATTTGGATTCTGGGGAAGGTGTGCCCTATACCTTTCCACCATTGGCAAATTCAGATTATTTAGTACATAATAGGGAGGCCTCCATCCATGCCGTAAAATTTGGATTGCAGGGCGAAATCGTCGTAAATGGAACTACCTATAATAGTGCAATGAGCAGTATGGGCTTGGAGGATGAGGAAATAGCGGATGTCATGAACTTTATCATGAACTCTTGGGGCAATACCCAAAAAGGTATGGTTACCGAAGCGGAAGTTGAAGCAATCGAAAAATAGCAAAAGTGCAATAAACTAGAGGACTACCCCCTGCCCGCTTCTAAGGCCAATTTCACGGAACCATGTTTTTTAAGTAGTTTTTCCGCTGCTTCATAGTCTATTCCCAAACCTTCAACGATGTAACGGGTACCTCGATCAACCAACTTGTCGTTGCTCAGTTGCATGTTGACCATTTTGTTACCCTTTACCCTGCCAATTTTAATCATTAAGGCAGTAGAAATCATATTCAAGACCAATTTTTGGGAGGTACCGCTTTTCATTCGGGTACTGCCGGTAACAAATTCCGGTCCCACATTTATTTCTATGGGAATATCGGCTATTTGAGCTATTGGAGCACCAGGATTATTGGTAATGGCAGCCGTAAGAATCTTATTTTGTTTAGCATCTTGCAAACCACCTATAACATAGGGCGTACTACCCGAAGCGGCAATACCCACTACAACATCGTTTTCATTGATTTCGTGCTCCTTTAAATCCAACCAAGCCTGTTTGGTATCATCTTCTGCATTTTCTACCGCCTTTCTAATAGCGGTATCACCACCGGCTATTAAGCCGATAACACGTTCATGGGGCATTCCGAAAGTCGGTGGTATTTCTGAAGCATCTAAAATACCCAACCTTCCACTGGTTCCGGCACCTATATAGAACAATCTACCCCCTTTATCAAAACGTTGGGCCAAGGCATCCACCAGTTTGGTCACTTGTGGTATTGTTTTTTCTACCGCCAATGCAACCAATTTATCCTCCACGTTCATTTTTTGCAGTAGGGTCTTGGTATCCATTGATTCCAAATTATCGTGATGGGAAGGTGTTTCGGTGATTTTTTTATACTCCATACAATTATAATATTTTGATGTCGTGATTTTTGAAGGCATTCAACAAAGCATCCTCTGGAGGTAGCTCGGTTATCATGGTGTTGATAGTATTGATATCACAGGTTTTATAACGGTGCTGGGAGTTCAATTTTTCAGAAATGGATAAAAGCACTGTTTTTTTCGAAGCCTTAATGACCGCTTTTTTAATTTGAACAATGTCCCAATCAAATTCTGTGAGACCATAAATGGCATCCACATAACCGGTGCCTATAAAACTGTAATCAACGCGTATTTCAGATAAGTTATGGATTGCATTCGCACCGATGGATATTTGAGCTTCCTTTGAAATTTGCCCCCCAATAGAAATTACATTGATATTGTCCTTATTTGATAATTCCATCGCCACTGGTAAACTGATCGTAAAACAGGTCAGGTTTAAATTCTCTGGAATGATACGCGCCAGTTCCAAACAGGTAGTGCCACCATCCAAGAAAATAACGGCACCATCCTTTAACATACTTACGGCCTTTGTTGCAATAGCTACTTTATGGTCCAATTTATAGATATTGGTATTACGGGCACTATTGGTCATAAACCCCATAGAGATGGCCCCCCCATGAACTTTCCGTAACTTTTTGTCTGCATCCAACTCCTTAACATCACGCCTAACGGTATCGATTGACACATCTAAAGACTCCGCAATATCAGTCAATAGGATTCTATTATGAAGATCTACCTCATTTAAAATGGTTTGCTGACGTTCCTCTTTAAGCATTTTAGTGTAACTTATTCTCTATTAATCCCTGCAAAGATAACAATTAAATCTGTTTGCAGTTTTTTGACGTTAATTGAAATAAAATATTTAATATCATCAATAAACAGCAAATAACAGCAGATTTGGTTGCAAAAAACAGCATATTTACAAATTTAAGCCTATATTTGCTTGATTTAAAACCTAACATTTCGTCATTATCCTATGAAAAACGCCATAAAAGACATAAAAATTGACATCGGCCATCAACCGGTTGGTCTATTTGAAGAAACGCGATTTGAAAAAATACATAACGTAATCTTCCAGGATTCCAATGAAGCTTCCATACAAGTGGCCCAGGAAATTGCGGGCTTGATCAAAAAAAGGCAAGGTCAAAAACGGAATTGCGTTCTAGGTTTGGCTACCGGTTCTTCCCCAATTAGGGTATATGAAGAATTGGTTCGTATGCATAAGGAAGAAGGTCTGAGTTTTAAAAATGTGGTCACCTTCAATTTGGATGAATATCTACCTATGGAGCCCAACAATATTCAAAGTTATTTCTACTTTATGCACGAGCACCTCTTCAACCATGTTGATATCCCA
>JBBSKR010000161.1:0-8161 GCA_038256135.1 Flavobacteriales bacterium
AATCAAAAATACCATTCACATACCGTTCCTTTAAAATACGCTCCATTACGCGTTGTTCCAATTCCCGCAAATAGCCAAGTCCCAAAAACAATTCCTTCCCGTAAATACGATTGCCAGCGTTACTTTTGTTTACGCAGGGCGGATGAATCGTAGCCCCCAACATACGGGCCTCGTGTACATAAAATTCCGGCCTGTAAAATCCGCCCCCGTTATTCAAGACCGCTACCATATACTCCAACGGATAATACGCCCGTAGGAACAGGCTTTGATAACTTTCCACGGCATAGGAAGCGGAATGTCCCTTCGCAAAGGCATAGCCGGCAAAACTCGCCACTTGGTCCCAAATTTCAGTGATGAGTTTTTCCGCATAGCCCTTCTTTCTACAATTATCAATAAACTTGTCCTGTACTTTTTGAAACTCCTCCCGTGACCGAAACTTGCCGCTCATACCCCGGCGCAGCACATCTGCCTCACCCAGGTCCAAATCAGCGAAGTGATGCGCTACTTTGATAACATCTTCCTGATAGACCATGACTCCGTAGGTATCGGGCATAATTTCCAACATGACCGGGTGCGCCAACTCCTCTGCCCTGCCCTTGTTTCTGTGGCGTAGAATATACTCCCGCATCATCCCACTTTTGGAAACCCCCGGACGAATGATCGAACTCGCCGCCACCAGGCCCAAATAGGTATCCACTTCCAATTTCTTCAACAGCATGCGCATGGCGGGAGATTCCACATAGAAACAGCCCATACATTGAGCGACCTTGATCATGTTATTGATCTTGGGATCCTTTTTAAAGGCCTTGATATCATGAATATCAAACTTGGCGAATTCCTCGGGGCGGTCCCGCTCCAAAATATCCAAGGTCTCCTTTATTTTTGATAAGCCCCGTTGGGCCAGAATATCAAATTTATAGAGTCCTACATCTTCGGCAATGATCATATCGAACTGGGTGGTGGGGAACCCCTTTGGGGGCATATGGGTAGCCGAAAACCAATGAATGGGTTTTTCCGTAATGAGAATTCCCCCGGCATGGATACTCAGGTAATTGGGCATCCCGTGCAGCAATTGGGTGTATTTTAATACTAGCGCCGATATCGTATCCAGCCGACTCGCCTGAACATTGCCATCGCACAAGAGATCTATTTCATCTTTGGGCAAACCAAATACCTTACCCAGTTCCCGTATAACGCCCCGTGACTGAAAGGTGACATAGGTTCCCAATAGCGCCACATTTTTAAAGCGCTTAAAAATATATTCCGTCATTACAGGCCGATCCCTGTGGGAAAAATCAATATCGAAATCGGGCGGATTTACACGGTAGAGGTTAATGAAGCGCTCAAAATAGAGATCCAGCTCCATGGGGTCCACATCGGTAATGAAAAGTAAATACGCTACAATACTATTGGCACCACTCCCCCGCCCCACGTAAAAGAAGTTCTGCCTACGGGCATGGGAAATAATGTCCCAATTGATGAGAAAGTAGGATACAAAACCCATCTTTTTAATGAGGTAGAGCTCTTTTGCCAAACGGTCCAAAACAGGTTGGTCTACCTCGGGATAGCGATGTGGCAAACCATCTTGACACAATTTTTCGAGTAGCACCTCATCTTCCTCCTTGCTCCCCAAATAGCTGCTCAAGTTCTGCGGTTTCCGGCCTTCGGAAAAATCAAAATGAATGGAGCAGGAATCCATCAAGCGCTGGGTGTTCTCCAGAATAAAAGGATGTTCGGAAAAATGTGCTGCCAAATTGGCTATGGAATACATATGTTCGTCCTCGCCCGCCTGTTCCGTCACGGAGAGTTTACTGAGCAAGGTGTTGTTATCAATGGCGCGTAGCAATCGGTGGGCATTAAAATCGCGTTTGTTTCGAAACGTTACGGGCTGTAACAGTACTATTTTATCACGCTGCTCCAATAATTTTGAAAAGCGGAGCCGCTTCAGTTCATTGACGGAAACCCCTATAAACTCATTTTCGGCAAAATTTTTCCTTTCGTTCCGAAGGACTTTTTCAAAGGGATAAATAACGTATGCATGCTCAAATTTTGGAGCCGTTTCAGGAATTTTTTTTTCTTGATGGATGTGTTCCGATAAAAAATCATTAAGCTCTAGAAATCCTTCGTTGTTCTTGGCAATTCCCACAAAACAAGGTTCGACCCCGTTACGAAAGTCAATCCCTAGAATGGGCCTTATAGCATATTCGGATGCCTTCCGTACAAAATTCAAACAGGCAGAGGTATTGTTGATATCGGTCAAGACCAATTGCGTCACCTGGTGCTCATTTGCCCATTGCAACAGCTCCAGTTCCGAAAAGGTCCCGTAGCGAAGGCTGTAGTATGTATGGCAGTTTAGGTACAATTTCGTTGTTCGTTGTTCGTTGTTCGTTGTTGGTTGTTGGTTGTTGCGCTTCGCGCTAAGCGCTTTACGCGGGGCGCTCTTTCACTCTTTCACTCTTTCACTCTTTCACTCTTTTTACTTCTAAGAAACAAATAGGTCTCGACTCCGCTCGACCGGACAGTATATTTTCGCTACACGCTACACGCTTTGCGCTAAGCGCTATGCGTAGGGCGCTCTTTCACTATTTCACTTTTTCACTCTTTCACTATCCCACTATTTCACCATATTTCACAACGGTCTTTGCGAGGCCCCTTTTGGCCGAAGCAACTATTGAACCTGGCACAAGGATACTTAGTATTCGGAATTCTGCACCAATGCAACAGATCGCTTCGTCGTACCTCCTCGCGAAGACGTACTTTTTTTGCTTCGCGCTAAACGCTTTACGCAGCGAATCTTTTTCCTATTGTCTATTCTCTCTTTTCTTGGCTCTTTTTTCGCTGCACGCTTTGCGCTAAGCGCTATGCGTAGGGCGCTCTTTCACTCTTTCACTCTTTCACTCTTTACTCTCTCACTCTTTCACTTTTCAATATTTCACTCCCCCACTACATCTTCCTATGTGCCAGCACCACAGGCGGCAATCCGTTAAAAGGGTTATGCATTCTCCCAATGGTCTTGGCTCCCATACCCGATGCCCGTAGTACACTTTTGTCCCCGTAGCGTTTGCGAATCGTATCCATGGCATTATAGAGGCTCAGGATTTCCTCCGTATCATCGAACAGATTGATCTGGTAATTTCCAGTCACTAAATAACTGAAACGGATCCCTATCAACCGTACCAATAACCTACGGTTGTATAAGGTCTTGAACAGGTCCAAAATTTTGGGAATGAGAATATGGTCTGCACTGGTGTAGGGAATCCGAAGTTGTTTGGAGTAGGTGTTGAAATCCGAATACCTGATCTTTACCGAGATACAGGCCGTCAACTTCTCCCCGCGCCGTAGTTGATAGGCCAGATTTTCGGTCATGGCAATGAGGATGCCACGTAGTCTATTGACATCTATCGTATCCTTATCAAAAGTACGCTCGGTAGAAATGGATTTTCGCTCGCAGAAGGGAATCACGGGCGTGTTATCGATACCATTGGCCCGTTTCCAAATAACACCGCCATTGGCACCCAGTACGCGCTGCATCACTTCCATAGGCATTTCCTGTACGGTACGCACCTGCCGTAGACCCAAATTGCGTAAGGTCTGGTAGGTCTTATCGCCCACCATGGGAATCTTTTTAATGGATAGCGGCGCCAAAAAAGGTTTTTCCAAACCCTCATCTATTTTTAACTGATTATTAGGTTTGGCCTCATTGGTAGCCACTTTGGAAACCACCTTGTTTACCGATAATCCAAAGGAAATGGGAAGTCCGGTCTCTTTTATAATTTTCTTCCGCATTTCCGAGGCATATTGGTAGCAGCCAAAGAAACGGTCCATCCCGGTGAGGTCCGCATAAAACTCATCGATACTCGACTTTTCGAAAAGCGGCACGTGTTCTTTGATGATTTCGGTCACCACATCGGAATGCTTGCTATATTCACCTGCATTGCCACGGATCACATAGGCTTCGGGGCACAGCTCACGGGCCATTTTCATGGGCATCCCAGAATGCACCCCAAACCCGCGGGTCTCATAACTACAGGCAGCGACTACGCCACGGTCTCCGGTACCGCCCACCAGCAAAGGCCTGTTCTGCAACTCGCGGTTGTTGAGTCGCTCAACGGACACATAAAAGGTGTCCAGATCAATATGAAGTATGGTTTTGCTCATTGCTATCCTAAAAATTGGGATAGCTAATTTATTGGATTATTTCCAATATTATGGATTTATTCCAAATTTTAACGTTATTTAAAATCCATCAATTTATTCAACGGTTTTCGTGGGACATACCAGACATCTTTATCTAGATCTACCCCACCGCCTAGTTTTTCCTGTATTACACTGATCCGTAACGATGGTTTAAAAAAGGAATCTTGGTCTTAAGCTTTTATTCCTTTAAAACTAAGGAAATAATATATGGCAATTCTTGGGCGCTGTGCTAAAAATGGACTGGTATATTATTTGCAGATCATACAAGTAGTTAATATATAATGGTTTAACACTATATTTGAAACAAGACTTGAATTATGCGCCAAGCCCATTTTTTATTTTTATGGATTTTATGCCTTTTTACCGTAACCGCTTTCGGACAGGAGAGTACGGATAATAATAATTCTGTCATAAACATTACAGATCCCACTTCAAGTACCGTTTGGAACATTCCGGATAGGGTTTCGTTGGAATGGAATACCGAAAAAATCGAAACAAGCAAGTCGATCCGCTTTTTTTTGGTCCGCAACGAAATGGTGGTACAGGAACTAGGGTCTTTTAAAAATAAAGGATTCGAAGATGGGATAACACTTGCCAAAAACATAGGTTCTGGTGACCGTTATCAAGTGGTGGCGATAGAATTGTTCCCGGATAACAAATTCAAGATTGCCAAAAAAGTGACCCCATTTTTTTCTATCGTAAACAAAGCATCTTATGAACGAAAGAAAAAACAGCAGTTGGCGAATGCCAATCCTTCTAAAAATCAAAGAATATCAAATGATAAAAAACAAGTAGTCCCTAAAAAAACCAAAGTAGCGCAATCAGCATCCAAGCCTATTAACCGAGAGACCTTTGAGGGAAGAAAAATCTCCTACACCAAAGAATTGGAATTCGATTCGGAAGACATCACCGTAAAAATTTGGGACCATGGCAGGCAAGATGGGGATATCGTATCTATTTATCTCAATGGAATTTCGGTGGTATCCAAATACTATTTGACCTATTCGAAAAAGGAATTTAATGTAAAATTGGACCCCAGTAAATCAAACGCCCTGTTTCTTTACGCGCACAATTTGGGCGACTCGCCACCCAATACCGTTTCCGTTGAAATTACGGATGGTACTAAATCAGAAAATATGATCCTCAATTCAGACCTTCAAAGCTGTGAGGCTGTCTTGATCAGTGTAAAGTGAATCTCTTTGCTGAACTAACCGCTTCCATTAAAACACAACCCCTTTCGTCACTTATTTATTCCTCAACCAATTAAAAAACTATCCATCAATTATCTTCAATTGAATTACCCTTGTAAAAGGTATATGGGCTAATTACTAATAAATTAAAGTTAAAAGCCAACCTTGAGCCTATTCAACATTAGGATTCTCCATTTCGAAAACTTAACTTAAGTTCTAGTTTTAATGTTGCCAAATGATTGAAGAAAAGACCGATTTATCTGAATTTGCACTCCAAATTCCAGAAACAGAAAAGAAACGAATTATTATCATAGGTGGTGGTTTCGGCGGACTCAATTTTATAAAAAAAATTCCTGAAGATGAGTTTCAGCTCGTCCTTTTTGATAAACACAATTACCATACTTTCTTACCCTTGTTATATCAAGTAGCAACGAGCGCTTTAGAGGCCCCATCCATCTGTGATGCCCACAGGCGTATTTATGGGAAACGCGACGATGTTTATTTTAGAGCTATCAAGGTCTTGGGTATTGATCCAGAAAAAAAGGAAATTGAAACCTTTATCGGTAACCTACACTACGATTTTTTGATTGTTGCCGCAGGTTCCGTACCCAATTATTTTGGGAATGAAAATATAATGAAACATTCGTTTCCGCTAAAGAGTCTACCCAATGCCACCGCCCTACGAACTAAAATATATCAGAATTTAGAGCGCGCTACCTTGACCAAATCAGATGAGGAACGCAAGCGGCTATTGAATTTTGTTATTGTTGGTGCCGGCCCTACCGGTGTAGAAGTTGCAGGATCACTTTCTGAGCTTCGTAAATATGTATTGCCTTTAGATTATAAGGATTTGGATTTTAGTCAAATGCAAATAAAAATAATAGAAGGAGTAGATCAAGTTTTGGTGGGTTTTTCATCCAGTGCAAGTGAAAATGCATTGGCCACCCTAAAAAAAATGAATGTTGAGATACTGTTCAATACCCTCGTTGCCGATTTTGATGGTAACACCATTACCTATAAAAATGGGGATACGGAAACTTGCGGTATGTTGATATGGGGAGCCGGGGTTTCTGGAGCCCTTATTAATGGCCTGAACAAAGAAATCGTTAAGGACAGCAAGTACCTCGTAGACCCGTACTGCAGGGTAAAGGGATATGATACCCTATTTGCCATAGGGGATATCGCCCTTTTCAAAGATCCACGATTTGAAAAAGGACTTCCTGGCGTTGCACAACCTGCGATTCAACAGGGGAAGTATGTAGCGAAATTGATTGCAAAATTGGAAAAGCAAAACAGGGACTTTAAAGATATAAGCAGCGAAAAGACCTTCGAGTACTTTGATAAGGGAAGTCTTGCCACTATAGGTCGTAACAAGGCAGTGGCCGACCTACCCGGTAATTTAAAATTTTCCGGATTCATTGCATGGATTCTGTGGGCGGGAGTCCATTTGTTTTACTTGAACGGATTACGCAACCGCTTGCTTACGTTCCTCAATTGGATGATGAATTACTTTAACTATCAAAACAAAGTACGACTTATTATAAATCCGAGTTTAAAACCTAATGATGACGTAGGAAAAAAATTTGCGGAAATAAACGATACGGGAAACTGAGACTATTGCAATCTTACTTGAATCAAGGGATTCACAAAAGCACTCCCAAATCGAATAATGTTGACAAAACTTGATGATTAGCAGCGGATTTTCAAAGTAAACTAAGCTTTTAGAAATTGGTTCAAATAGGCTATCAAAATACTTACAAAAAGTCCGATATTAACTTTGGCAAAGTCCTTGACAATCATACGATAGGTTTTGGTAAGCTTGTCCTTTTTAAGGTGGAAATGATGTAAAGGTCATGTTCAAAGCTTGACCGATACCATTATTTTGGGTAAAATCTAAAAAGAATTTTTCTTATAGGATAGGAAAAAAGAGCGCTAAATTCCTTCGTATCGTTCGTCCTAATTACTTAACGTTCTAAAAACGCATCGAAACTTAACTTATAGTTTATCACCAAAGGCCAAATCACCGGCATCACCTATTCCCGGAATAATGTAACCACGCGAATTTAGATGCTGATCAATAGCTGCTATCCACAAATGTGTATTTTTTGGAAAGATATCTTTAAGGTATGCTATTCCCTTTTGAGCACCAATTACGGAAACTATATGAATCTGGGAAGGGGTACCGTGCGCTTTCAATGACTTTAAAACATTTTCCAAGGTTCTACCGGTTGCCAGCATGGGGTCTGAAATGACCAAGGTCTTGCCTTCCAAAGCAGGTGCGGCAAAGTACTTGACAATAACCTCAAAATCATCCTCATTATTTTCATGGTGCCGGTAGGCTGAAATAAAAGCGTTCTCAGCTTTATCGAAATAATTCAAAAGCCCAAGATGTAATGGAAGTCCGGCCCTTAATATGGAACAAAGTACCAATTGTTCCATAGGCAACTCCATCTTCTTGTTACCTAGCGGAGTTTCCACAATTTTTGGGGCATATTCCAAAACCTTACTAAGCTCGTAACCGAGAACCTCACCTATTCGCTCGATGTTACGCCGAAAGCGCATGCTATCCTTTTGGATCTGCGCATCACGGACTTCTGAAATAAATTGATTGAGAATGGAGTTCGCTTCCCCTAAATTATGAATGGTCATGTAGGCTTATTTTATTGGTAAGGTACTCTTTTCAATACAAAAAAATACTTGGTTTTATTATGAAAATAACCAAGGATTCAAATGAGTGGACTCAAACCATGTGGAAAAATTACTTATCCAACGAG
>JBBSKR010000162.1:0-8028 GCA_038256135.1 Flavobacteriales bacterium
CATAGTTTATTTAGCAATATAATCGGTCAATTTCTGTGGTCCTTCCAAAAGGATACGAACCACTCTAAGGGTTCCATCATCGGTAGTATTGATTTGCCATTTTATCAGCGAGATATTGCCTTTTTCGATTTCTATTCCTGTGATACTTCTAGGATGCACACAACTACCATCGTTAAAAAGGGGAATGTCCCCAGGTTCTGGAAATCGGGGTCTGTGGGTATGACCGATAACGGTTATTTTTAAGTCGTTTCTCAAGATCCATCTTTTGATTCGCCGTTCTATCTTAATGAGTTCCGTATAATTTTTTGCAGGGGAAGTAGGGTCTGCAATACCCCAGATTTGCAAAGGTTTCCAAAGAACCCGTACCAAAAAACGACCCCAACGCCAAAAGGTATAGTTCCACCAATCTGCCTGATGGCCATGGGTGAGAAAAACCTCTTGTCGCGTGTTTTTGTGTCTCAAGACCAAAGCTTCATGATAGCGTATGCCTTCAAAAAGCTCTTTATCCTTATCGTCAATGGGTTCAAAATAGCTGGAAAGATGTTTCTTTACATAGTCTTCATCTTTATACACCATATCATGGTTGCCCCATATCATATGAAGCCTGTTTTCTAAATGAAACTGTTTCAAAAGTTTGTAAACATTCTTATGGGCCTCAAAAATGGATTCGAAATGAATGTTTTCCCATAGCTCATCACCGTCACCTAGCTCACAGTATTCAAATCCTTCCAAATAGTAAAATTTTAAGGCATGGAAATAGATGTTTCGGTTGTTCGCAAAATCATCGGCAAAACTGTTATCCCCACGATGGCAATCACTAAAAAGAATGAATTTTGAGGTATCGTCGAAAGAAATGACTTTAGCATTTTCATAAGCCCTTGAGAATCTACTGTCCGATGACATGGTCTATTTTTTGTTAAATATCCGAAAAACCAGTTAACCCGAACGGTTTACGGGCTAAAATAAAAGGGTATTTTTTGTAACTTTAGCTATGATTTCTAGACTAAGCGGACAATGAAACACCTCGAGAATAGGGCAGTGCCTATGAAACATCTGATCAGTTTCGATAAACTTCTTAAGAAGTACGAGAATCAGTTAGAAGGTGATGATCCATTTTTGGCCGCCACCGCCAAACGCATATTGGATGCCCAAAGCGGATACCCAGAACTGCGGGAAGGCTTCAGTGATTTTAAATTGTTGGAAAAATATCGGGACGTAATCGACAAAATTTTACAGGATACGTTTACGGAAGCCTTGAGTAGCAATGAAATAAAAGTGGCTACTTTACCGTATAGGGACGTCATTATTAAAACCTCCAAACGATTTCAACAAATAATTAAGGAAGCTGGTGCGGATTTTGAGCCAGAACTGCGCAATCCTGGTGATGGCATGGACTATATCATGAGTTGTGTGGTTGTTCTAAATTTCCATTACGGCTTTAAGCTCGATTTTAGCCGGCCCTTGTTCTATGATATACCAGACCCCCAAGGCGTAATGCGCCATTACCGTATCTTATATAATGCAGATTTCATTGATATTATTCCTACGGAAAAATCCAAAGAAATAACACAGGACGATGTTGATGAGTTATTGGAGCATCCCAACGACCTAGACCTATGGATGGAAAAAATACCACCCGGAAGTTTTATTTCAAAGGGATTTGTAATCGCAAATATGTTCGATGTAACGATAGAACAGGCCATTTCAGATATAAAATCAAAACTGATTTCCAAGGATAATTTTCGGCCAGGTAATTTTATGCCGGAGCTACAGGAAACATTTAAATCCTTTTTTCGACTGCCGAATGTAAAAGTAGGCTTCTCATCTTACAATAACCGAAAAGACCAATTCGAGGAAATTATAGGCATGAGCTTTGAAAGCTACATCTTGAATGGTTCGGAAACGGTTAGCTGTAAGAATTCTTTATGTCAATCTTCGTATAAAAAATTAATCGAGGATAATAGCTATTTCACTATTTCCGATGTAAGAAAGTATTTTGAAATATCAGGCGGAATAGAACCCTACAGGGGATTAAAAGAACAAGGTATACAAAGTGCAATTTTTGCACCAATAGCAAACAAAGGCAAGCTTTTGGGGGTATTGGAAATCGTATCGGAAAAGAAAGGGGTACTTAACGGGGTCAATGCTCAAAAGTTGGATGATGTAATGCCTTTTATCATTTCTGCCGTGGTTCGTAATAAAAACGAGGAGAACAATAGGATCGATGCCATAATTCAAAATGAATGTACCTCGGTACATTCTTCCGTATTTTGGAAATTTCAAGAGGAGGCAAAGCGTTTTATTTCAGAAGAATTAGCGGGGAACCAACCTACATTTAAGGAAATCGTTTTTAAGGATGTATACCCTCTTTTTGGCCAAATTGATATTATGGACTCTTCCAAAGCAAGGAATTTGGCTATTCAACGCGATTTAATGATTCAGCTTTCCCAGATAAATGAGGTTTTGGATATCGCTTTTGAAACAATGAAGTTACCTATTTATGAAGAGTTGATTTTTAGGGTTAACGACCATCTTGAGAGCATTAAAGAAATGTTACATACGAATAGTGAACAAGCTATTTTCGATTTTGTTAAGGAAGAAATCAATCCGGTTTTTGAACATCTAAAGAATACCGATGGAACTTTAAAAAAACATATTCTAGCATATGAGTCAAAAATCGATATGGGTACCGATTCGTACTATGATCATAGGAAGAATTATGATGAAAGTGTTACCATAATCAATAAAAAACTATCCGCTGTACTAGATAAGCGACAGGAACTTGCGCAAGAAATGTTCCCACATTATTATGAGCGCTATAAAACAGATGGTGTAGAGCATAATTTGTATATAGGTGCTTCCATATCCGAAAATTTAGAGTTCAATGATCTTTATCTCAACAATTTAAGGTTGTGGCAATTACAGGTGATGTGCGAAATGGAAAATGTGCATTACGCATTGAAACCGGAGTTGCCTTTACCATTGGATGCTACCTCGTTGATTTTGGTCTATAATACCTCATTGTCAATACGTTTTAGAATGGATGAAAAGCAGTTTGACGTTGACGGCACCTATAACGCACGTTATGAAGTAATTAAAAAGCGAATCGATAAATCTTTTATAAAAGGTACGGAACAACGACTGACACAAAAGGGATTTATATCCATTGTCTTCTCACAGAAAAAAGATGAGTTGGAATATTTGAGATATATCAAATTCCTTAGATCCAAAGGTTATTTTACCAATAAGGTCGAAATTGTGGAGCTGGAAGGGGTACAAGGGGTTTCAGGTCTTAAAGCAATACGTGCCGAAATTCTATATAAAAGAGATCAAGAATCTGAAAAGACCTATACCTATGAAGATTTGATGGAGGCTTTAAAAGAATAGCATCGTACTCAATACATCCAATTTACGCTCCGGTCCAAAGAACTTAAAGAAAATTGCAAATGCAATAACGGATAAGATCATACCCCACATGAATATGGTATATGTCCAGCGTAAAAGGGAATATTTTCTGTTCAATACAATTCCTAAAAAATAAAGATCTTTGGTCAAAGAGGTATAGATGTAGTCTTTATCCTTTATCATTTCCTGCATTGCCCATTGATATTCCTCTAATTTCATTTTATGAAAATTGCCAAAGAATAGTAGGTTCACCCTCTTTTTCTCAACATCTTCTTTTGTGAATTTTCCGCTGGTCACATTCGGCCTTGTCGCTAAAACGGCGAGCACCATTGAGACAATACCAAAGAATACAAAAATAACGGTAGGATAAATCAAATAATCGTTGGAGGGGTTGTCCAATTTCGGAATAAGACTGGAGAGTGCCAGCGAAATGATAATAGCATTGACCGATAATAGTATGTTTGCCTTGGTATCTGCAATATCACTAAGGGTAATATGATTTTTTAGGGTGACTCGGTATAAAGTCTGAATACCACGATCGGGACTTTCCCCTTTTAATTTTGCCTTTAGCTTTTCTTTTTTGACAATCTTTTTATGCGACTTTTTTTTCCCTGATTAGTTTCCTAAGATTTTCATCTTTCTTTTCCGACCAATTCCCTTTGGCGTAATCGGTATAGTACCGATGTTCCGTTCTGAACATTTGAATATTGCACTCCAGCCATTCTTCTTGACTAAAATTCTTAACATCCAATAGTTTTAGTTCTTCCCGTAAAAATTCTGAAGTTTCGAGATAACTTATTTGTGCAAAATGTGAAGCATCTGCATCCCTAATAATTTTCTCCAGTACGTTGGTAGGCTCAAAATTACGCTTGGTGGCCCGTATACAGGTTTTTATTTTGTCTATACTTTTTGGGTCATAATCCTGTGCCGATAAAAATTTTTCAGCAATATCACAGCTTCGTTCCTCATGATCCTCTATGCCTTCCGTGTAACCTGTGTCATGCAACCAGGCCACAAGTTCCAATATTTCTTTTTCCTTCTCTGATAGAGAACAAGATTCCAATATTTCTTTAGTACTTTTAACCACACGTTGTGTATGTCTTAGATTGTGGTAAAGGAATTTTTTGTCCAGGTTATTCCTAAGCAAATCCACAACATAATCTTGCGTCCTATCTAAGATATCCGACATAAACAAATTGGTTAGAATTACCCAAATTACGAAAATTAGGAGAGGCTTACAGTGTTATGAAAAAATATTACGCTTATCTATTGCTATTTCTTCTTATTACCGGCTGTGCTACCTACAATTCAAAGTATGTAGACGAAAAATATGCAGTTGATGTTACCGATAAAAAGGAGGTTTCCCATACATTTTATCTCATTGGGGATGCAGGTCTTTCTCCGATGGGCGGTATGAACCCGGCCCTTAAAATATTTAAGGATAAATTGGATAAGGCAAAGAAGAACAGTACTGCGATTTTTCTAGGGGATAATATCTATCCTGCGGGATTACCTGACCCGAGAGATTCTACTATTGCGTATTTTATAGCTAAAAATCATTTGGATGCACAACTGAAAACCTTGGATAATTTTAAGGGTAGACCTCTTTTTATCCCTGGAAACCACGATTGGTACACCGAAGGCTTAGTAGGTCTCGAACGCGAAGAGGATTATATTAAGGGAGCTTTGGAACAGAAAAATCCATTTCTACCGGAAAATGGATGCCCTATCGATGTTGTTGAAATAGGGAAAGATGTGGTAATTATTACGATTGATTCAGAATGGTATTTGACCAATTGGGACAAGCGGCCCGATATGAACTATAAATGTGAAATAAAAAGTAGGGATAAGTTTTTTTTGGAACTGGAAGATGCCATTAAAGATTATCGAGATCGCACAACGATTATTGCCATGCACCACCCTACCATAAGTTATGGAACACACGGCGGTCAATATTCGCTTAAACAACAGTTTTATCCAAAGAAATTACCTTTTCCGATTCCAATTTTAGGGACTTTTATAAATGTGCTACGACGTGCTTCGGGAGCTTCGATAGAAGATATGAGCAACAAGAGGTATAACGAGTTGATGAAAAGAGTGACGACGTTGGCACAGTTCTCTGAGCGGGTCATCTTTACTTCTGGTCATGAACACACCTTGCAATACATTGTGGAAAACAATACCCCTCAAATAATTAGTGGCTCAGGAGCTAAAAAGGGAACCACCCGCTTGTTGAACGGGGCTCAATTCTCTACCGGACATATGGGCTATGCTACCTTAGAGGTTTATACTGATGGTTCTTCAAGGGTTCGGTTTTTTGGTGTGGACGAAGAAGAAAAGGAAGAATTTTTATTCACCAACATGGTCTTGCCACCAAAAGAAAACCCTTATATCGGGGAGTTTGAAACCGATTTTCCCGCTACCGTAGAGGCATCGGTGTATACGAAAGAGGAAATCGATAAAGGTGGTTTTTTCAAGACCGCATGGGGAGAGCGTTATCGCGAATATTACGGAACAAAGGTTACCGCACCAACGGTAAATCTCGATACTTTAATGGGCGGACTCGAACCGGTAAAAAAAGGCGGGGGCCACCAGTCCAAATCATTGCGTCTGCAACGAAAGGATGGAAGGGAATATGTTATGAGGGCACTTAGAAAGAGTGCCGAGCTTTATTTGCAATCCATGGCTTTTCAAAATCAATATGTTTTGGATGATTTAAAGGAAACCTATACCCAAGAACTATTAGAGGATTTTTATACGGGAGCACATCCCTACGGACCTTTTACAACGGGGGTCCTATCTGATGCGGTAGGTCTTTACCATACTAATCCTATACTCTATTATGTGCCCAAACAACCTGCCTTAAAGGAGTACAATGATTCTTTTGGAGACGAACTGTATATGATTGAAGAGCATACCGGGGATGGCCATGGAGATTTGGCAAGCTATGGATACAGCAATGAACTGAAGAGTACCGACAGCATGCTTGAAGATTTGAGGGATGATGAAAAGTATGAAGTGGATAAAGACCTTTATTTACGTGCCCGACTTTTTGATATGGTCTTAGGGGATTGGGATAGGCATGTGGACCAATGGCGATGGGCCAAATTCAAGGATGAGAAAAAGGGCAAGATTATTTATAGACCGGTGCCAAGGGACCGTGACCAAGTATATTCTAAAATGGGAGATGGTGCATTAATGAATATAGCCACGAGAATTATACCCAGTTTACGATTAATGGAGGGCTTTACGGAGGAAATACGAAGTGTAAAAGGGTTTAATTCTTCGCCGATGACCTATGTATTGGATTTGGCCCTCTTGGGTGAAACGGAAAAAAGTCAATGGCTGGCACAAGCGAGATACTTACAGCAAAATTTAACAACAAGCGTTATTGATAAGGCTTTTATGGCTTTTCCAGAAGAAGTTCGTGATGAGACCGTGATTGAGATTAAAAGAATTTTGATGGCCCGTTTGAGCAACATTGAAATGACGGCTAACAAATATTACAATGTTCTCAATACCTATGCGGTTGTTGTAGGAACGGATAAGGACGATTGGTTCGAAATCAATAGGTTGAATGATAAGCAGACCGAAGTAAAGGTATATAGAAATATAGATGATACGAAAGAAAAACTATTTTTCTACAAGGTGTTTACCACTGAGGTAACCGATGAAATATGGGTCTACGGATTGGATGATGATGATATTTTTGAAGTAAAAAATCCTTCAAATTTTAATGGAATCAAAGTTCGTATCATCGGCGGTCATAACAACGATATTTACAGGGTAGGGAATGGGAGAAAAATTGCGATTTATGATTATAAAAGCAAGGAGAATACCTTTGAGGAAACGGGTGGAGCAAAAGTTAAACTAACCAATGACTATGAAGTGAATACCTATCAACCGCTTAAACTAAGAAACAGTTTCAATCAAATTATACCGACCCTAGGTTTTAATCCAGATGATGGGGTACGTCTAGGATTCTTAAACACCTATACCTTTAATGGCTTTAGACAAAATCCGTTTTCCCAACAACATTCGATTGGGGCATCCTATTATTTTGCAACAAGTGGCTTTGACTTAAAATATCAGGGTGAATTTGCAAATGTATTCGAGAACTGGAACGGGGAACTTATGGCGCGATTTACCAGTCCTAATTTTGCGGTAAATTTTTTCGGATTTGGGAATAATAGCATCAATGAAGATGATGTGTTGGATTTTGATCATAATCGAGTGAAGTTACGGCAATTGGAATTTTCACCTTCATTGGTTTGGAGGGCACAATTGGGTGCCAAGGTCAAGTTTGGGGTTTCCTATCAATCCATAAATGTTGAGGAAACCGAAGACAGATTTATCAACACCTTTTACCAGCAAAATGGAGAAGAGACGAACAATGATTTTTTAGGGGTACATGTAGAATACTCTTTTGAAAATAAGGATAATGAAGCCTTTCCAACCATGGGTATGGCAACTTCACTTCAGGCAGGTTATAGGGATAACCTCAATGTGCAAGGTGGTAATTACGGGTATGTTATTCCGTCCATTGGGTTTGATTATAAACTGGTGCCAAACGGCAGACTGGTACTGGCTACCAAATGGAACGCCCAATTTAATTTGGGCGAA
>JBBSKR010000163.1:0-7961 GCA_038256135.1 Flavobacteriales bacterium
AAGAAAAAGGCACATGACGTCTTTGCGAGGTACGAAGCAAACTGTTTAATAGATTACTTCGTCTGGCTTATATCATTAAAACACGAACAACGAACAACGAACAACGAGAAAAATGGATATAAAATTAGAAAAGAAGAAAGGATTAAGACCCAAACATTATGGGTATATCGCATTAGGTATACTAATTCTATTTGTTGGTTATCAACTCCTATTTGCAAATTCTGTAGCAACTTTTAGAACTGAAAAGGACAAGCTTTCCATAGCCGAAGTAACGGCCGGTAAGTTTGATGATTATATCACCATTAATGGTAATGTGGCTCCTATCGCTACCATTTATATGGATGCTTATGAAGGCGGTCGTGTGAGCGCAAAATTGATAGAGGAAGGTGCTATTGTTGAAAAGGGGGATATTATTCTCAAGTTGGAAAACATGAATTTGTACGAGCAGATTTTGGCAAGTGAGAGTAATCTGGCCCTAAAACAGAATGACTTGCGCTCTACTAAATTGAATTTTGATTCAAGGCAGGTTGAGGGTAGAAAATCATTGGCCACGGCCAGTACAGATTTGCAACGGCTCAAAAGAAACTATGAGCAGAATAAGTCCTTATATGATGAGGAGCTAATTTCAAAGGAAGCCTATCTGCTTTCTAAGGAAAACTATGAACTCTCCCAAAAGCAATATGATATTATAAAAGTGCAGACAGTTCAGGATGATGAATTGCGGGAAACTTCCCTGAAAGGATTGGATACGGATTTGGACCGGATGCAAAAAACATTGGGTATGGTCTACCAACGGTTGGATCATTTAAATGTGCGTGCCCCGGCAGATGGGCAATTAGGTTTTTTAGATGCGGAAATCGGTCAAAACATAGCTCAAGGCCAACGAATTGGTCAAATTAATGTGTTGACGGATTATAAAATAGAAGCGGATATAGATGAACACTATATTGATCGTGTAAAACGTGATTTAACTGCTATATTGGATCGCAATGGTTCAGAATATCCGTTACGCTTGCGTAAGGTGTATCCAGAAGTACGTAACGGTAGATTTAGGGTAGACCTCGTATTCACCGATGATAAACCGGAAACGATACGAACAGGTCAGAGCTATAACATCAAATTGCAATTGGGTGAATCCAACGATGCCTTGTTATTGCCAAAAGGCAGCTTTTTTCAAAGTACGGGAGGCCAATGGATATTTGTAGTTGGACCTAACGGAGAAGAAGCGATTAAAAGAAATATAAGAATAGGGAAACAGAATTCCAGGTATTATGAAGTGTTGGAAGGTTTGCAATCTGGAGAAACAGTAATTACAAGTAACTATGACAATTTTGGGGAGGCGGAGCGCATCGTGTTGAAGTGACTTCGACTACGGCTATCTTGAGCGCAGTCGGATTGCTCAGTCACCGGCAGCTTACAATTTTGGATCCTGAGCGGAGCCGAGGGGTAGTAAAGGTTAAAAAATTGATCATGTTTACCGGGGATTTAAAAAATAAGAAAATAAAAACTGTCACATCGACCAGCGTCGAGATGTCTTTAAAATAACAATTAAAATCAATCGAAAATGATAAGCATTACGAATCTAAAAAAGAGTTTTAGAACAGAGGAAGTCGAAACCTTGGCATTGAACAATGTAAATCTTAAAGTGGAGGACGGGGAGTTTGTGGCCATTATGGGTCCATCCGGTTGTGGTAAATCTACCCTGCTGAATATTATTGGAATGCTGGACAACCCTACCGAGGGCAGTTACATTTTTGCGGGCAATGAGGTGGGAGGATTAAAGGAAAGCCAACGTACACAGTTGCGCAAGGGTAACTTAGGGTTTGTATTCCAAAGTTTTAATCTCATAGATGAACTTACCGTGTATGAAAATGTGGAATTACCACTTATCTACTTAAAAATGGGCAAGGCCGAGCGTAAGGAAAAAGTGATGAAAGTGTTGGAGCGCATGAAGATTGCCCATCGAGAAAAACACTTTCCTCAGCAGCTCTCCGGGGGGCAGCAGCAACGTGTGGCCATTTCAAGGGCAGTGGTGACCAATCCTAAGCTGATTTTGGCGGATGAGCCTACTGGTAATTTGGACTCCAAAAACGGTTTGGAGGTCATGAACTTACTTACCGAATTAAACCAAGAAGGTACCACAATTGTCATGGTTACGCATTCAGACCACGATTCGCACTTTGCGCATAGGATTGTGAATCTTTTTGATGGTCAAATAGTGACCGAAAGTCAGAATAGGGCTATTGGGGCAATGATATAGGCCTCCTAGACCCAAAGGGGAAATGCTTAAGGAGTTTATTCATCATTTTATAAAAGCAAGGTCACAGAGCGCGGCCGAAGTGAAGTCGAAGCATCAATAATCAAACAAACATTTCCCTTAATCACGGAAATTATAAATGAAATCATCAAAAAACGAAAATCATGTTTAAAAACTATATCAAAATCGCGTTAAGAAATGCCCTTCGTCATAAGGTGAATAGTATAATTACGATTACGGGTTTGGCTATAGGATTGGCATGTGTAGTATTAATTGCATTGTTCGTTAATGATGAATTGAGTTATGATCAATTTTTTAAAGATGCAGAACGTGTTTATAGGGTTAATATAAACGGAAAGATGGGCGACGGAGAATTTTTTGCTGGATATACCCCTCCCCCCGCAGGTACAACCCTAGTAGAAAATTTTCCGGAGATTGAAAGTTATACCAGAATTTATAGACCAGGGGTAGCTGTTCTTGAGCATAAGAACGGAGAAGAATTACGAACATTCAATGAAAAAAATGTATTCGCCGTAGATTCAAATTTTCTGGAAGTACTTAGTTATCCATTGGAGCAAGGAGACCCAAAGTCTAGTCTTTTGGAGGCTAATAATGTTGTCATTACCGAAAATATTGCAGCTAAGTATTTTGGAAGTGAAGACCCTATGGGAAAAGTCCTTTTCTATGGAAAGGATAGAAAGCCTTTAACGGTAACGGGTGTACTCAGTGATATGACCAACCTACCTGCATCCGTAAAGTTTGATATCTTGATTCCCGTTCAAAACTTTGATATTGTAAAGTACTTTGATTGGAGTTGGGTATGGTTGAATATGGCCACTTACGTAAAATTGTCAGAAGCAGCCACGGAAAATATTGATGTTGAAAGACAACTAGAGGCAAAATTCCCTGATTTGTTAAAGGTTCATGCAGCAAGTGCGTTTGAAAGAATTGGGCAACCCTATGAAGAATTTTTGAAAAACGGGAACAAGTGGGATATAGACCTACAGGCGTTGACCGATATTCACTTATATTCAGGAGAGATAACGTCTGGAATTACCGAACAGAACGATATCAAAAACCTTTACATTTTTGGTGTCATCGCATTTTTCATAATCATATTGGCATGTGTTAATTTTATAAATTTAACTACGGCACAATCAAACAAAAGAAGTAAAGAAATTGGAATTCGTAAGGTACTAGGTTCATTTAGGGGACAACTTATTAATCAATTCATTTCTGAAGCCATTTTTTATACTATGGTGTCTACTTTTTTGGCACTTTTTCTAGTTTGGGTTGCTTTGCCATATTTTAATCAACTGGCGGGCAAAAATATCCCGTTCCATTCCCTATTTACAAACGGTATTTGGTTATATATACTAGGCATAAGTATTATTACCGCCCTTTTGGCGGGCACTTATCCTGCTTTTTACCTTACCTCTTTTAAACCTGTAAAAATATTAAAGGGTATAGGTAAGACTTCTAACAAAAAGGATGGATTTGTTCGAAACGGACTGGTAGTTTTTCAGTTTACCATTGCTATAATAATGATTATCTCGACCGCTATCGTTTACCTGCAGTTGAGATTTACCCAGAATCGTTATCTAGGGTACGACAAAGAAAACTTAATCGTACTTCCCAATACCGAAAAATTGGGTTTAAGTGAGGAAACTTTTCGCCTAGAATTAGCTTCCCTTACCGAGGTCAAGAGCGCAACGATTTCATCAGGAATGTTTACAAAAGGCTCCTTTGGGGATTTTTACGTCCCTGAAACGATAAAGACCAATGAAAGCATTGCGAAAGACATCACGTTGCAGTCGTATTTGGTAGATTCCCACTTCATTTCCACGTTGGATTTACATTTAAAAGAGGGCAGGGGATTTGAGGATAAATTCAATGATTCCCTATCGGTAATTATCAATGAAGCAGCGGCTAAACAAATAGGCTGGCAGGAACCTATCGGTAGTAGTATTCGCTATCCAGGCGGCAATATGGAATCGTATAAGGTGATAGGGGTAGTAAAGGATTTTAATCTAGAATCGCTTCATAACCACATCGAACCATTTGCCTTGTTTTCAAATAGCTCGAAAAGTTATGATACCGGTGTTTCCTATATCACCCTTAAATTAACAGCTAAGAACCCCAAGGATATTATCAACACCATCCGCGATAAATGGACCTTTTATTCACCCAACGTTCCTTTTGAATATACTTTTTTAGATGATGATCTAAATACCGCATACAGAACGGATCAACGACAAGCAAGTCTCTTCGGAGTGTTTACATTCTTGACCATTTTTATTGCCTGTATGGGCTTGCTGGGATTGATAGCGTTTACGGCACAGCAGAAAACCAAGGAAATTGGAATTCGAAAAGTTTTGGGTGCCAGTATTTCAGAAATAATAAACTTACTGGCTATTGACTTTATCAAGGTAGTCGTTGTCGCTTTACTTATAGCATCGCCAATAGCCTGGTATTTTATGCATAATTGGTTGCAGGATTTTGCCTATAGAATTACTATTCCGTGGTGGGTTTTTGCTTTCTCTGGAGTATTTGCCCTAAGTATAGCCATGTTGACCATGGGATTCCAAGCCCTCAAAGCGGCAAGGGCCAACCCGGTAAAAAGTTTACGTACAGAATAATTCATCATCAACTTGCCCGCCGTAGGAGGGTCAAAAAAATCAATAGTCATGTTTAAAAACTATATCAAAATTGCTTGGAGAAGTCTTAAAAAGCAACCTTTTTTTACATTTCTCAACACCTTCGGACTTGCAATAGGCATTGCTGGCGCCCTTCTTATTTCATTGTATATCTATGATGAACTGAGTTATGACAAAATGTTTGCAGATGCTAATCGAATTCATAGAGTTCATGTAGATATTAAATTTGGGGGAGACGCTCGTGAATTTGCCGTAACTCCGGCTCCTTTGGCCGAGGTATTGAAAAACGATTTTTCTGAAATCGAATTGGTCACCCGTTTTAGAGCATGGGGCAGTGCATTGGTGCGTAAGGTAGATGAAGAAGCAAATGTAAAAGAAGAACAGACCACGTATGTAGATGCCAACTTTTTTGAAATGTTCGGTGTAGAATTATTGGCAGGCGATGTAAAAACTGCTTTAAAAGACCCCAATACCATAGTGATGACAAGAACGGCTGCTGAAAAGCATTTTACGGTAGCCAATGCCATAGGGCAAAATTTGGTGCTTAATAATAATGAAATCCATACGGTAGTTGGGGTCATTGAAGATTTTCCGGAAAATTCATTTTTAAGGGATTATTCCATTTTTGAATCTATGGAAGGGTATGAAGATGCAAAAGTGGTCAATTGGGGCAGTAATAATTATCAAACTTTTATTAAGTTGATACCAGCGGTCAAGGCTAAAGATATACAAGAACAATTAAGAGGGTTGTTGGGTAAATATGTAATTCCTGGTGTACAGCAATTTATGCCTGGTGTAACTGAAGAACAATTAAAAGAATCCGGAAGTTATTTGGTTTATAGTACGATGCCCTTGACCGATATTCATTTGAATTCGCATAGGGTGGCAGAAATTAGTGCCAATAATGATATGCAAAGTATTTATATTCTGTCCTTCATTGCCATTTTCCTAATTGTTTTGGCGAGTGTCAATTTTATGAACCTTTCAACGGCACACTCCTTAAAACGGGCGAAGGAAGTAGGGGTACGAAAAACACTCGGCTCCACTAAAATAGATTTGGTACGGCAGTTTTTGGTAGAATCTGGATTGATCTCTTTCCTGTCGTTACTGTTAGCTCTTATTTTTACAGTAATAGCGTTACCTTTTTTTAACACGCTTGCCAATAAGAATATTTCAATCCCCTATGCAAGTCCCATATTCTGGATGACCTTATTAGGTTCAGTAGTTGTATTAGGATTATTTTCGGGGAGTTATCCAGCTTTTTTTATGTCGCACTTTATGCCCGTTAAGGTGTTAAAAGGAGGTGGAGGAAGTAATGTCGGGGGTAGTAGGATAAGAAACTCCCTTGTTGTTTTTCAATTTGCCATTTCGGTATTTCTGATTGTGAGTACGCTGGTGGTTTACCAACAGTTGAAGTACATACAAGGTAAAGATTTGGGATATTCTAAAGATCAGGTATTGATCATCAATGATGTATATACTGCTGGGGATAAAGCTTCCTCTTTTAAAGAACAGGTGAAACAATTGGGTTTCGTAAAGAATGCTACCTTAAGCAGTTTTTTTCCAACGCCATCCAATCGAAGTGATTCTACTTTTAGTCCTGAGGATGGAGGGACCAATCAAGAAAATGCGGTAAGCATGCAAACATGGGCAGTTGATTATGATTATGTTTCTACCATGAATTTTGAACTTGTTGCAGGTCGTGATTTTGATATAAAATTCGGTAATGATTCTACTGCAATAGTTGTGAATGAAGCAGCGGTAAGGGTGATGAAATTAAATCCAAAAGAAGCTCTAGGCCAACGATATACACCTAATTTTGGTTCAGAAAATTCTAAATACTTTACGATAATAGGGGTAGTGAAAGATTTTCATATTGCTTCCTTAAAAGAGGATATTGATGCGGTTAGTCTTCATTTAGGAGACAGGGCTTACGCTTTAGCGGTAAAAATTCAGGCCGGTAATTTTACGAATGCCATTGCGAGAATAGAAGGTATTTGGAATACCATAGTGCCTGGGCAACCTTTTGATTATTATTTTATGGAGGATGCTTTTAATAACACCTATCAAAGTGAGCGTAGGTTAGGTAAGATTTTTATCATTTTCACTGCTCTTTCCATTTTCATTGCATGCTTGGGGTTATTTGGATTAGCTGCCTTTAATGCTCAAAAGCGTACCAAGGAAATTGGTATAAGAAAAGTAATGGGAGCTACCGTAAGTCAGATTTCATATCGCCTTACGGTAGATTTCCTAAAACTGGTTGGCGTAAGTATTGTTATATCGTTACCAATCGGCTGGTATATTATGAACAAATGGTTGGAAGATTTTACCTACCGTATTGAAATAGGATGGTGGGTATTGGCCTTGGCCGCTTTTTTGGCAATCGTGGTGTCAATTCTTACGGTTAGTTATCAAAGTATCAAAGCGGCCATAGTGAATCCTGTGAAAAGCTTACGATCGGAATGAAAGTAGAAAAGTATAAGCTCCTCCCTTTGAAAAAGGGAGGTGCTTTTGAAACAATTTTTTTCAAATTAAGTACAATCAAGTTATACTGCGTGCAGCAATGGAATTATGTAATGGTGAATGCTCTCCAAGCTTCTCAAGAATCACAATGGTGTAGCTAGGGTATAAAAACCAACATTTCAATCAGCTATAAAAGGCCTAAATTTAAAACAAGAAAAAAAGGAAATATGCTTTTAAAATATGCACTTAGGAATATATCCAAACGACCAATTTTAAATGGGATTAAACTAGTGGGCTTGTCCTTAGGATTATGCGGAGTACTCGTCATTGCCCTTTTCCTAAAAAACGAATTCAGCTATGATCAGGCGCATACCAATGCAGATAGAATTTATAGGCTGACCATAACGCATCCGGATGTTTTCGAGGGTAATCAGTTTGCACGCGTCTCCGATACAGAAAAAATACCGGAACTCGCCAAACATATCCCTGAAATTGAAACTGCCGTGCGTTTAATGCCATTGCGGGATAAACTGATTCTAAAGGGAAATCAACACTACGCTATAACCCAAGCCTTTGCCGTGGAT
>JBBSKR010000164.1:0-7957 GCA_038256135.1 Flavobacteriales bacterium
AAGGAAGAGTTGACGGTTGACGGTTGACGGTTGACAGTTGACGGTTGACGGTTGACGGTTGACGGTTGACGGTTGACGGTTGACGGTTGACGGTTGACGGTTGACGGTTGACAGTCGACAGTCGACAGTCGAGTAATTGAAATTGAAATACTTGAAACAACTCATCCATATTATTAAAATTTAAATTAATGAGCACAATAATTCAAAAAAGTCAAGTGCAGATAGTAACGATTAATAGGGCGTATGGCGTGTAGCGCTAAGCGAGTAGGGAATAGCATTTAAGGCAAAATGGGAATATTACAAAATAACGTTAATCAAAAGGATGAGAAAGTCATTGATTTTACATTGGCCAGCTCTAAAAACCTATTACTTATTTTTACCAGAAATCCCGAATTAGGCAAAGGTAAACGCCGCTTGGCCGATACAGTTGGTGACGAAGCCGCCTTGGCCATTTATCGATTCCTTTTAGACCATACCGTAAAAATCACCAACCATCTATATGCCGAAAAAGTGGTCTATTATTCTGAGGAAATTTGGGACAATGATATTTGGGACAGTAAAAAGTATGGTAAAAAGATACAGAAAGGTAACGATTTAGGCGCGCGCATGGCGAATGCCTTCCAAGATGGATTTCAGAATGAATTTCAAAAAATCATTATTATTGGCAGCGATATGTTCGACCTATCCCAGGATGATTTGGAAAAAGCTTTTAATACCTTGGAGAAAAATGATTATGTAATAGGCCCGGCCCAGGATGGAGGCTACTATTTACTTGGGATGAAAAAATACAAGCCACAGCTTTTTAAGGATAAGCATTGGGGAACCGATACCGTTTTAGAAGATACCTTAGCCAATCTAAAAGAAGAAAAAGTAGCCCTTTTGGATACAAGGAACGACGTAGATTATTATGAGGACATAAAGGATATCGAAGCCTTTGATCCTTTTTTAAAACATATGAATCGATGATAAAAAATCAATTGGAAGAATCTGTAGCCTATTTAAAAAACAAAGGTTTTGACCAACCGGAAATAGGAATCGTGCTAGGTACAGGATTAGGGAAAATGGTAGATAAAATTGAAAATCCCATTGAGGCCCATTATAACCACATTCCCTTTTTTCCATTGGCAACGGTAGAGTTTCATTCCGGCAAATTGGTCTATGGCACTATATCCGATAAAAAGGTGGTGGTCATGCAAGGGCGGTTTCACCTCTATGAAGGTTATGACTTTATGGACATTACATACCCTATTCGGGTAATGCGTATGTTGGGTATTGCCAAACTTTTCATTTCCAATGCAGCTGGTGCCATCAACCTTGATTTTAAAAAGGGGGATATGATGCTAATCGAAGACCATTTAAATCTACAAGGGGGTTCTCCGTTGGCCTTTAGAAATGTCGGGCAATTTGGGGAACGTTTTGCCGACATGTCCGAACCTTATGATTTGGATATGCGTCAAAAACTTATTTCCATTGCAAAAGCGAATGATATTTCATTAAAAACTGGGGTCTATGCCTCTGTGGTTGGCCCGCAATTGGAAACCAAGGCGGAATATAGAATGCTTAAAATACTAGGGGCGGATGCCGTTGGAATGAGCACCGTACCAGAAGTCATCGTAGCCAATCATCTTTCACTCCCCATAGTTGCGGTATCGGTAATAACGGACGAATGTGACCCTGATAATTTGAAACCTGTAAATATTGATGAAATTATCGCCATAGCTGAAAAGACCGAACCTAAAATGGTGAAATTATTTCAGGAATTGATCCGACAGTTGTAAGTTAAAATGGAAATCTACTACCATTAGAAAGCAAATACGTGTTCATGAGTGCTTTCCAGCCACAAATAAGTATTATCATTCCCGTTCTCAATGAGGCGGATTACATCAAGAAAGTGCTCGGAGCAATTTCGGAAAATACCGGATCCGACCGCATCAAGGAAATTTTGGTTGTTGATGGGGGCAGTACCGACAACACCCTATCCCATGCCCTCAGTTATGGGGCTACGGTCATTTCCAGTGAAAAGGGAAGAGCGGCACAAATGAATTTTGGGGCAAAAAAAGCCACCGGTGAACTTCTTTATTTTATACATGTAGATTCAATGCCGCCTAAAAACTTCGACTTGGCCATTTTAAATTCCATTGAATCAGGAAATGAAGTAGGTTGTTTTCAAATGCAGTTTAACAGCAACAGTCGTTTTCTAAAATTCTTCGGTTGGTGTACTAGAATCAATCATCAACTCTGCCGTGGTGGTGATCAATCTCTTTTTATAACCAGAAAATTATTCCGAGAAACCAAAGGTTTTAATGAGAACTACATAATTTATGAGGATAACGAGTTTATTCAACGGATCTATAAACTTAGGCCCTTTAAAATAATACCCGCTAAAGTGACCGCTTCGGCACGGCGGTATGAAGAACGTGGAATGATAACATTACAATGGCATTATTTCATGGTTCACTTAAAGCATTTTCTTGGGGCAAATCCTAAACAGCTACATCACTATTACCTGAAGTATATCGCTTTGTAACCTGTTATTCTTCTTCGTAATCCAATAAAACACCTTCGCTGATCCATTTGGCCAAAGCCTGGCGGTTATCTGGGTCTAAAATTCTACGCTGATCCTTGGCATTTCGAATATTCCCGATTTCTATAAACGTCATGGCAGGGTGTGTCTTTTTCACCAAATAGAGGGAAGTGCGGTCCTCAAAAGTACCGGAGTAGTTTCTGTTAGGCTGGTATTTCTTATACTTGGCATCGAAAGTCTTGTGAATGCTTTCCGCCAATTTTTTACCATTCTTGCTTTTTTCATGGTGATAAAAAAATACATCAATGTTTTGTCCTTCACTCCTACTATCTACGTGGGTAACGATCAATCGCTGATATTTTCCTTTATTCTGTTTATAGAGCTCGTTCACAATTTCGACCCGTTGTTTTAGCCGTGCAACTTGATTCAATGGAATGGTCTTATCCGGATAGGCAACTTCATCATGGTCAATTTCAAGAATGCGGTCGTCACGTATCCCATCATTTGGATCCAGAATGATGAGTTGAACCATTGCACCGTGTGCCAATAATTCCTTCGCTAAACGCAAGGTAATATCATAGGCATATTCATCCTCTGCGATAGGTTTACCGGCATAGGTACCCATTGCACCGGGATCAGGGCCACCATGACCTGACACCAAATAATATATAGTGCCCTTTAGACGTTCACTTTTCGCTATAACCGTTTTATACCTTTCTCCAAAAATGGCATAGGTGGTGCTTTCCAGCTCCTTAATTTTAGTTGATTGTATTTGTATTGAATCAACAAGGGGTACCGTGTCCAATGTTACGTTTGGAATCACATAGGATTTGCCTGCGATAAGGTGCACACTATCACGTAAGTGTTCGCTATTCATGGCCACAAAATCCTCGAAAGCGGAATAAGGATTAACCCCTTGTTTTCGCAAAAGCGATAGAATACCGTCTCCTGGTTCCGCAGTAACCGTCTTCAAGGTATCCTGGGCAACCAAGGCTTGATAAAAAAATATCAATAAAATTAAATACCTAAACATATTTTACGGACAACAAAGTTTGTGCCATTTTCAAAATGGCATATGCAGTTACAAAATTGATGCTATTCACTATATTTTTTATAGTTCTCACTAATTATTTTTAGCGAAGGCTTATTCTGTGGGGTAAATCTATTATCATTTTGCCCACCGGCCGTATCATGATTTACGAACCACTTCCAAACATAACCGCCTGCAAACCAGTCTTCACCCCAAAACTCGGAGAATATGGCTTTTTTGGCATTTACCTGTGATTCCATGTTGGGCTTTTCCTCACTAAGATCTACAAGCCATGGTTTTTTAGCGTTATAATCCATGCTTCTATACCCATATTCTGTAAACAAAATTGGTTTTTGGGTTTCCGTTGATACATCGGCCATCCTCATTTTCCAAGGTTGCCATCCTGCCACAAGTTCCTCAACGGTGGGCGTTTTTGATTCGGACAAGGGAAAATAGGCATCAACACCAATATAATCCAACAGCTTCCAAAATGGTACCCGGTCAAATTCGTCCCAATTTGCCGCATAGGTTAACTTTCCCTTATAAATTTGCCGTATTTCAGCTATTAAGTTATACCAATACCGTGGTCTATTTTGAACGAATTTTTCCAATTCGGTTCCAATACAGAGCACATCTACTTTACTTTCTTCCGCCAAGCGGGCAAAAGTCAGAATAAAATCGCTGTATGATGTTTCCAATTGTTTCCAACCGGCTTCATCCTCCATTTTAAGGGTTCCTGTAAAAACGCCTTTGGAAATCCAAATTTGTGGTTTCAACATGACCGAAATGCCGTTTTTATGAAGGATATCGATGTACTGTTTTGCTCCATTTTTGGTTTCCCCAAACCATTGCCGATCGGTATTGAATATTATCTGAGGATTATTCACTTCCCGTATAAATCCGAAAGGCATTACAGCTGCACTATTCGCATGTACTTGCATAACCGCCTCCACTTGTTCTTGGGCGACCTCTTCCCTTGAAGCTACAAAACTAACCCCATTAATCTTCTTATGTACCTGCCCAGAACAGGAAAATTGAACAGCGCATAAAAATAATAGGCCCCATCTTTTCATTTGTGAATTGCTTAAGTGCCTAAAAATATACTATTTACAGCATCATACCAATAGAACAATTCCATAAGTATTTGTTAAACCAGCCTTTTATAGGTTATTACAATATGTAATTGGAGAGCTACTCTTTTGAATTCACAGTCCAGTCATAGGGGTAGTAGCTTATTTGGGCACCATCCGGTAATTTTGAAGACCTAAATTTATTGATGAATGGGATAATGCCACCTGCCCTTTCAAAATCACTTTTGTACCATTCAAAAATTTGCGAAACCTTGACTGTCTTGTTTTCTACTCGAATAAAATTAGGATCGTTCAAGGCTTTAATGGTTTGTTTCTGTACTTGCCTCTCTAAAGTTTTGGGGGTATAGGCTTCGTCTATTATAGGAGGACAACCTAAGCCTGCACAGACCAACACAAAATGAAACCGAGGTTCGTTGGGAAATTTAGCCCTTAACAAGTTGTTCTCTATTCCATTCAGGGTTATCTTTTCCCCACCTACCCCATATTGTTTTTTATCAAAGAATCCATCAACATCCAATGGGGAGTTTAACGGATAATTAGCCACAATCCCTTTGATGACCAATAAATTGTAGGTATTGATCCAAAATGCCTGATAGGTATCAGGATTAGTGGCTGAAACATTTATATTTTCGGCCATTTCCACCAATTCATTTAAACCGGAAGGACTTGCTTTAATAGCAGTATAATCTACGCTACCGTCGGTAACATGGGCTTTTAGAAATGAATCGGCTGCTTTGAAAAAGGCATCGGTTTGCTGTGCCTTTACCGTAAAAGATCCTAAGAAAATTAGAAGTAAAACTATCTTATGGCTCATATCTTTTCGTTTTTTATCGTTATTTACATTTGTCGTATTGTAGTAACCAAACCAACAAGATAGCAACCTAAACTATAGGCTTCCACTCAATATACGCAATTAGCGCTATCTTAGTTTTGTTTGAAAAAAAGAATATCCAACATCTTAGAATAATTCTAAATTAATTTCTTTAGAGCACCTACTGTTAAGAAACTATATTTAGTTTCGACTAATTTTTAAACCGACCGCTACATGGAGCATATCGTAATTATTGGCAATGGCATTTCTGGGGTTACCTTGGCAAGGCATATCCGGAAGCTTTCCGAAAAAAAAATTACCATTATTTCCTCGGAATCCGATTATTTTTTCTCACGTACGGCACTCATGTATGTGTATATGGGTCATATGAAATTTGAACATACCCAACCCTATGAGAATTGGTTTTGGAAAAAGAATCGGATCGATTTGGTCAAAGGCTATGTTGAAACCTTACAAACCGATTCCAAAAAGGTAGTGCTGTCAGATGGCGCTGCTATCGGATATGACAAATTAGTGATTGCCACTGGATCAAAACCCAATAAATTTGGCTGGCCGGGACAAGACTTAAAAGGAGTTCAAGGGCTGTACTCCAAACAAGATCTGGAACTGCTCGAAGCCAATGCGCCTAACAAATCGATCTGTAATAGAGCCGTAATCGTAGGTGGCGGACTCATAGGGATCGAAATGGCCGAAATGTTGAGAACAAGGGATATTCCCGTAACGTTTTTGGTACGGGAAAAGAGTTTTTGGGACGGGATATTACCGGCCGGCGAATCCGCCATGGTCAATGAACATATTAGGGAACATCATATTGATCTGCGATTGGAAACCAATCTGAAGGAAATTTTATCCGATGAAAATGGAAGGGCAAAAGCGGTATTGACCGATAAAGGAGATACTATTGAGTGCAATGTTGTAGGATTGACCGCAGGCGTAACGCCAAATATTGATTTTCTGAAGGACTCGGGAATCGATTTGGATAAAGGTGTAAAGGTAAATCGGTTTTTGGAAACCAATATCAAAGATGTATATGCCATTGGCGACTGTGCAGAACAGCATGAAGCCATAGGCAACAGAAGACCCATAGAAGCGGTTTGGTATACGGGCCGTATGATGGGGGAAGCCTTGGCCCAGACCCTCTGCGGAAATCCTATGGAATATAATCCCGGACATTGGTTCAATTCCGCCAAGTTTTTGGATGTGGAATACCAAACCTATGGTTGGGTTTTCAGCGAGGGCAATAAGGAGGAATACGAGCAGCATTTTCACTGGAGACATCCTAAGGAAAAAATTTGTATCACTGTAGCCTTTGAAAAGAACACACAAAAATTTCTGGGCGTCAATACCTTTGGCATTCGTTTGCGACATGAGATTTTCGACCAATGGCTGACCGAAGAACGCCCTATGGACCATGTGATGGAATACCTAAAAGATGCTAATTTTGACCCTGAATTCTATCAGGTATATGAGGAAGAAATTATTGCAAAATATAATGCGGATTTCGGAAAAAATATCCGCCCTAAAAAGAAAAGTTGGAAACGTATTTTCAGCATCGCCTAACTATTTACTAACTCAATAAATTAACAAATCGGAATATGGGCAATTTTGACAGAAGTATGTCACTTGCGGGAGAACCGCCAAAAGCATTGAATACCGGACAAAAATTAGCGACCCTATTGGGCATGTCGGGATTGGGAATTCTAGTATTGAGCCTTTTCAACGTGAACTTTCCAAACAAAGGGCTATGGCTTACCATATCGCTTTTGGCCATCACGACCGGTGTGGTTTGGTTCGCTTGGACACAGTACGCCAATAAAGAAAAAGGAATCAAAAATGATGGAGTTTGGTTCAAGTCTATCACTAGCTTAGGCCTCTGGGGATGGCTGTCCGGAATCGCTTTGACAGGATTTTACATAGTGCTCTATTTCTACCCCCAGTACCTCGGGTTAGTAAAAGATGGGGACAATCAAGGCATCATTGCACTCTTCGATCCCCTCAGTAAAATACTAAGTGGCAACCCAGCAAGCCAGTGGTTCGTATACGGCACGCTCTATACCCTTGCCATTTTGGCTTTCGGCATCAAGTTCATCTGGAAATATCGGCACAATACGTACGAGGTTATCCGCACGATAAGCGTAATGTTCTTTCAAACCGCCTTCGCCTTTTTGATTCCCGAGATCATGGCGCGGCTCAATAACGACCTGCCCTACTATGATCTCAAGAACATCTGGCCGTTAAACTATTACAATTTCGACCAGTACAGGGTGAACAGTTTTATCGAAGCGGGCGATATCGGTATTGCAATGATTATTTTCGGTGTGCTCTCCATTTTCGTGATCACACCCATTCTTACGTACAAATACGGAAAACGTTGGTACTGTAGTTGGGTCTGTGGCTGTGGCGGTCTGGCGGAAACCGCAGGAGATCCCTTCCGGCATTTGAGCGATAAGAGTCAATTTGCATGGAAGGTCGAGAGGTGG
>JBBSKR010000165.1:0-7903 GCA_038256135.1 Flavobacteriales bacterium
CGTTCCTGATTTTAAGGATCATTCAAAGGTAATTAATGGTTATTCCGATTTAATGGTCGCTGTTTTTGGAGAGCAAGGAAAACATGCGCGGGCAGCAGTAGGCATGGGCTCATTACCGGGATATATGGCGGTCGAAGTAGAAATGATCGTTGAGGTTTCCGAATAATTTTTTAGATTCTATTATTATTGGTAAAGAGATTTGCCCTATTTTATAAATCCCTTCCTTTACAAAGGGCTGAGGATTCTATATCTTATCTTCCGCATTGACTATCTTATTAAATTCCCCAAGAAACTTAATCATACTAAGGTATTTAACCTGTATTAATGATTGAATACAATCTACGATAAGCACCCTTTAGATTAAATGCGGATTTCCATCAAAATCTAAACCAAAAACAAAATGCCTATTATCATAAGTATTTTAACATCATTCTTGAGAGTGGAATTTTAAATATTAGAAAAAGTAAAGCCTGTAAACAACCTATATATAAATGCATAAAGGACTATGACGAACCTAATTGCCGTAAACCAAGTAAAGGCCTTTAAAGAATACTTAATGATGTAATTGCTTAGGATGTTAAATGCTGCGTAATAATTTTCTTTTAAAAGTATAGCTGGCTTCCTATTCTAATAAATGAGATAGAATGATTCTGGGCCATAGAATAAATCAATTTGGATGAGTGCTTTTTTTGGTGATGGGAATTTTACCTGATAACTGTTATTTGCCATATAGTAATTATACAGAAGTACTCTTATCATCAATGAATAACCAATCAAAACCTAATCTGGAACGTTGACCGCTACTCCGGATTTAAGTCCGACGTAAAACCTATTATGGGTATGCTTATTTAAAGGTCTCCATTTTGGTTACGGTATAAAATAGAAGTTACATCATCAGGTTCGGGGTCAGTATCTTGGGATACGACGATAAACGTAGAGATTGTTGTAGAGATTATGGATTGGGGGTTAAAAGAGCAAATTTTACTACCGGCTTTATCAAAATAATTCTATTTTTGCCCCACTTTAGTAGTATTGGCCTCTTAGTTTAATGGATAGTCCCGATAGCAATCGTGAGAAGTTTCCTAAACTTAGGTTCAGTGGCATAAATTTTTTACAAATAAGGCCTCGTAGTTCAATGGATAGAATAGAAGTTTCCTAAACTTTAGATGCAAGTTCGATTCTTGCCGAGGCCACTTTTTAACTTACAAATGAATCTATTAAAGTATAAATTGTATTGATTATCAGCTCTCTATGATTTTTTGGTTTCAAATGATATCATTTAAAACCATTCAATCGACTTCACAAATCGTCAACATTTTTTCTTAATGTTTTCGTATATTATTGTTTATTTTTAATCTGTTAAATAAACGATTTGCAGGTGATTTGACTTTCGTTCTTAATTAAGTTTAAATTAAAGACGTTCGTTATGCGCACAACTTCCACATTTTCAATCTTCTTTTGAATTTACTCCAAAAGAATTAAGTACAATCAAGCTCCCCATTATGCCAGGATAACTATAGACGGCAAAATGCTCAACATCAGTCTGAAACGAAGAATTGATACACACTTTTGGAGTCCTGAAAAGCAGCGGATCAAAGGATCAAGTTCAAATGCCAAAATTCTTAATCAATATCTTAATGAAGTACACGCTAAGCTATTTCAATGCTATCAAGAATTAAGGGCAGATGATAAGCGCATTACTCCTCAAACGATAAAGTCCAAATTCCTAGGGGATGATAACACAAAGTATTTCACCCTTACCGATATCATTCGTACCATAATGATAAAATGTTCACAAACTGCATAGTAACACGTCACGGCTCAATTTAATCAGTCCAAAGTACATCCTACTTTATTTAAAACAGGAATATAAGGCCGATGACATAGAACTATCGCAGCTTGACTACAAATTTATTCTTGGTTTTGAAAATTTTCTGAGAGGTCATAAACCAAGACATTATCAGAAACAGATTGGAAACAATGCAGTAATGAAGCATATCTAGCGTTTGAGAAGAATGGCTACTTTAGCATATGATATCGAATGGATAAGTTAAGACCCTTTTCGTAAATTCAAACAAAAACTAATTCCCACACACCGCGGTCATCTTACAGGCAAAGAATTGGAACTTTTCGAAGATGTAACGTTGGACTCCCCGCGACTGAAAACGGTAAAAGACTTGTTTGTTTTTAGCTGATATACCGGAATCAGCTATATAGACATGATGCTCCTAACCGAAGAGAGTTTGGTTATGGGTTTGGACAAAAGAAAGTGGATTGCAACAAAGAGACAAAAGACCCGAAATCCAGTCAAAATTCCTTTACTATCAAAAGCTTTGTCATGCAGTACGTAGTAAGCAAGTAATCAAAAAATGTTGTTGTTATCAAACAAATTCCATTAAAATTCTGTAAATTCAAATACTTCCCCTTTTGAAAGTGACCATAGGATACACACATACTAAGAATTATGCCATTATTTTTAGATTTACATGAACTCCCCGAAGGGATTACAGCGGCACATGTTGCAGATATGCATCAAGCCGATTTAAATATTGAACATGAATACAATTGTCGAGGACTTACATATTGGTGTGATGAAAAAAGGAAAACCGCCTTTTGTTTAATAGATGCACCTAGTAAAGAAGCGCTAATAGAACTACATAAAAACGCTCATGGTGCTATTCCTACACGCATTATTGAGGTAAATGGTACGATTGTAGAATCTTTTTTAGGACGTATTGAAGATCCAGAAAAAGCTAAAAATATACAACTCAATATAATCAACGATCCTGCTTTTAGAACTCTAATGGTTATTAAAATAAATCGTAAAGCTTTAAGAATTATAGAAATAAACGCCTTAAAAGCAGCTATAACAACATATAAAAAAACTGTAAATACTGTAACGTTACAATACAATGGTCGGCTTGTAAAAGAAGATGCCAATACTTTTTTAATTTCCTTTGCATCCGTTACAGATGCCATACACTGTGGAATAAAAATTCAAGATACCCATCACAAAATTAGTACACCGGAATTAGAATTTAAAATAGGAATTAGTGCTGGAACGCCTGTAACTGAAAAAGGTAGCATTTTTGAGGAGACTATAAAAACCTCAGAATATTTAAGTGGTATTGTCAAAGGTAATTTTTCTATTTCAACAATGGTAAAAGATCTTTATGAAGGAGAAAACCGAAATAAACCTTTACTAAATGCTAATTCTATTACTGTCCTAACTATGAAAGAAGAGGAATTCATGACCCGATTAATGTACTATACCGAAAGTATATGGTCACAAACTACAGTGGGTGTTAGCGATTTTGAAGAAAATTTGGGCTATAGCAAATCCAACTTGTACAGAACCATGATGAATTTGATTGGCAAATCACCCAATATGTTTTTAAGAGATTATCGCTTAAATAAAGCACTGGATTTAATAGGAAAACGAAACAGTAATATTTCTGAAATTGCATATCAAACTGGGTTTAATAGTCCTGCCTATTTTTCAAAATGTTTCCATAAAAAATATGGAATTTTGCCTTCAAATCTTCAAAAAATTTAATAAATAACTGTATTACAGATAGTTAAAGTCAGTACTTTTGTTTGGTCTAAAAATGTATTTATTTGGTCCAAATGTAGAATTTTAGAAAATTATTCTATTCTACTTTTGATGGAAACAAATTAAATATAAAATTATGAAGACAAATTTTAGATTGGTATTGATTATGATTTTTGGGTTTTTAACTACAGGTTGTTCTCAAAATGACGACGAAGAAAATGAACTTAAAATTGATTTAGTAGCGACAGAATTTCCAGAGGCGAAACAAGAAGTTATGGAAACTTTCGGTGCAATTGCACAAAGCATCAAAGAAGGCAATTTGGATAAATTAATTTCCTTTCACGCCTATGGCCCAAAGTTTACTGAATTTAAGAATGGTGAACCCAGAAATGGTGATGTAGCTAATGAAGCACATGAACGCAACGTTTTCGGTTCTGTTACTGAAGTAGTGAAGTTCGATGCCAAAGATTTGAAAATTGCTGTGTATGGTGAAGTAGCTAATTTAACTTTTCACTCTGATTTCCATCTCAAATTCGGGGATGACCTAGTTGTGGTAAACGACCAAATTACCCTGCTATTTGTTAACACAGCTACGGGATGGAAGATGGTTCATGAACATCATTCACCTTTAAAACTATAACCCTACCAAAAAACAACCTATGAACACGATAAAAGATGTAAGTCCAGAAGTAATAAATTCCTTTAAAAATAAATTAAAGGGAGGCATTGTATTACCATCAGATAAGGCATATAATGATACGCGTAAAGTGTACAATGCGATGATAGATAAACATCCAGGGTTATTTGCAATGTGCGAAAATACAGATGATGTTATTGCTTCTGTAAACTTTGGAAGAGACAATGACCTGCTGATGGCCATAAGAGGCGGTGGACATAATGGAGCAGGTTTAGGGCTATGTAATGACGGTTTGGTCATTGATCTGTCAGGAATTAAGTTTGTAAATGTAGATACTTCAAATAATACCGTAAACGTTGGCGGCGGCAATATTTGGAATGAAGTCGATACTGCTACGCATTCATTTGGTTTGGCAATACCATCAGGAATGGTTTCAACAACTGGGGTAGGTGGGTTAACACTGGGTGGGGGCGTTGGCTATTTAACCCGAAAATATGGCCTAACTATAGATAATCTGTTAGAAGCTGAAATGGTTTTGGCAGATGGGTCTTTGGTCACTGTAAATGCTACCAAAAACACAGATTTGTTTTGGGCCATACGAGGTGGGGGAGGTAATTTCGGAGTAGTAACATCCTTTACTTTTCAAGCACATCCTGTTAAAATGGTTATAGGCGGGCCTACCTTATGGCCGATTGAAAGGGTCGAAGAAATTATGTTGTGGTATGACACATTTATACAAGAGGTTACAGAAGATTTAAATGGATTTATAGCTACTATGGTTATTCCAGAATCTCCATTTCCAGAGCATTTGCATAATAAAAAGTTCTGTGGTATTGTATGGTGTTATGTAGGAGAGCCCGATAAATTTGAGGAATTGATTAAACCCGTATTAGATTTAAATCCTGAATTTGCACACGTCGGCGAAATGCCTTATCCAGCTTTACAAAGCATGTTTGATGGACTCTTGCCTCCTGGATTGCAGTGGTACTGGAGAGCTGATTTTTTTAACGCATTAGGTCCGGAAGTCCGTATAGAACACCTTAAATTCGGTTCTAGTATTCCAAGTCCCTTATCGCAAATGCATTTATACCCAATTGGTGGCGCAGCGAGTAGAGTAGGTGCAGAAGACACACCTTGGGCGTATAGGGATGCTAAATATGCCGGAGTATATATAGGAGTCGATGCAGACCCAAAAAACGCAACTAAAATTACCCATTGGTGTAAATCATACTATGAGGCGTTACATCCATATTCTGCCGGTGGGGCATATTCAAATTTTATGATGGAAGAAGGACAAGAGCGGGTCAAGTCCAGTTATAAACACAACTATGATCGATTGGTCAAGATTAAAATCACCTATGACCCGAATAATTTGTTTAGAGTAAACCAGAATATAAAACCTTGATAATTAGTTATTTTTCGATGTAACAAAAACGATCGGTGAATAGTATTAGCCAAAAGGTGATTTTATTTTGTGGGCCAGCAGTTGCATCGAACTTGACTTCAAGGCAATCAAGCTATGGGCTAAAACAACAATGCAAAGAGTGTAGCTGATATTTAAAACAGTCTAATTAAAGGTGGGTTTGAACACAATTCGTTCTTGAACAGCATATCGAAGTACTTTGACCTTATTATCTTCTTCCTCCAGAAGTCTGAGTCCAGCATGAACGACTTCGCTGACGTTTTTAAACCTTACTTCCTTAATTCGACTATGGATAAATTGGTCGAAGTAATTTTCGAGTGAAATTGAAGTGTTTTTACTTATTTCAGTATGATTTTATTTAAACATACCAAAAATTGGTACAAATATCAAATTCTAAAAATCGGAATAAGCACATTTGTTTATGCACTAGAGTCATGTCAAATTGATTATGTCTAATTAATAATGGATTTTTACCATCAAAAAAGATAAGACATTGTAAAGTTACCCTAACAAAGGAAGAACGGGAGGAACTAAAGGCGGTAATAAGCAAAGGCAGGCATAGTTCATTGCAATACTGGAACGCATACATCCTGATAAACTGCTATGAAGAGTTGTACGGCGATAAGCTCCCCAACGAACAGATCGCGCAGGTACTCCAGATAAACACCAAAACTTTAGGCATCTTTTTTATGTGGCGTTCAAAACTAAAGCTAATAATAAAAACCCCGCTAGGATTACCTGGCAGGGTTAACTTTGACTTATTCAATATGATTAGTTCCCTTCACTCAGTGAAAAACTGCCATCACCGGTAAAGTCAGTTACCTCAATGGTCACGGTCCATATTCCAGAAGCACCCAATGAAGTGACACCACCTATAGAATCGGGTTCAGTACCGCCGGCGATGGTGCGATCGAGTACGACACTTCCTTCGGAATCCTCCACGGTCATACGAAAGGTTCCTCCTGAAGTAGCCGTGATGTCCGCATTGTAGTCTGCCGTATTGAGGTTGTTGTTCCAAATAAAGGAACGTGAGACAGAACCTCCGTTACCCGTAAAACTAGCATCAATATCGCCGTTAAAATCCGATCGATCTCCCACGAGTAATGTGCTGTTTACAGTTATCCTTGCAAATGAGTCATCATCTTTGCTGCAACTAAAAGTAGTAGTAGCAATAAAAAGCAAGCTGAAAATAATTGTGTGTGTTTTCATAGTTGATAAAATTTTTGTTTAATAGTTACTAAAAATTAATTATTGTAAGAGTATAACAACTCGAAAAAGAAAAACCCTACTACCCGAAACGGATTTGTTGTTTGAATATTACTCTAACTTTAAAAAAACACTATTCACAGACCACAGACAAAAGCGTATCTTGATGGTCTATCTCCATAGTTTGTTGCATACCGATCCGATAAGCAAAAGGATTAGGATTAGGGTAATTTTTTTCATGGTATCTGTTGATTAAATAATTTGGGGTTGTTCAAATATCCTATTTTGATTATAGTCCCAGTCTCATAAAAAGTTCATGGGTTCCATTGTCCATTCCCCTTATGGTACTTTCAAGCGGGGTCTCGTAGGCATAGCCGATGTCAAAAGCTTTCCCTACGTTGAAAAGGAACAGCCCGCTGATGCTCTCGTCATAACGGTAGGATGCCCCGAGGTTGAACCGCTGGCCAAAATCCAGGATACCGGTGAGTTCTACCGATAACGGAGAGGCATCCACATAGCGCAGCATGCTCATGGCCTGAAGGGAAAGGGTGCCGCCAAGTTCAAAATTATAGCCTCCACTGAAATAGGCGTGAACACGGTCTTCACTCAAAAATGCATTTCCGTTACTTTCTTGCAATCGTTCCGGTGATAACATTTTAGGTACGGAAAGTGATAAGAAATACCTGTCGTGCTTTAAATACAGACCTGCGCCGACATTTGGGGTAAACCGGCTTTCGTAGTCCATCAGGGTCATGTCCTGCCCCATGCCATAGGTTATCAATCCCTGAGTGTTGGCATCATACGAATTGGCACTTCCTTTGATCCCGAAATACAGTTCGTAGTTCTCATTCAGCCGAATGTGATAGGACAGATCAATACCGGCCCAAATTTGGTTCTCGATGAAAGTTCTATCGTTAAGTATGGAAACCCCCAATCCCAAATTGTTCCCTAGTGGCATACCAAAAATGGCACTCTGGCTTTCGGGGGCACCCTCTACACCCGCCCATTGGCTTCTTAGTCCGAGGGAGAGTTGGCCTGCTTCCGAACTGCCCGTAAAGGCCGGGTTGTAAAGGCTCATGTTGTA
>JBBSKR010000166.1:0-7897 GCA_038256135.1 Flavobacteriales bacterium
CTTCCATCACGTTAAAAAGATTTCTAACCTCACCGGCAGAACCTTTTGAAAAATATAGAAATCTAATTAACTCTTTATCCGTTTCTCGCTCAAAGCCTTCTGAAATATTGTTGGAAATTGAAATTGTCGCCCTTCTTAGTTGATCAACCATTGCAAAATCATTTTTAAGAGGTTGTCTCTCCAGCAATCCATATATTTTTCCGGTAAAAGTTATCGCCAATTTGTAAACCTCCAAATCTTCAAAAGAACTATACATCCTACCTTTCACTCTTTCACTCTTCCTCTCTTTCTTATAAGGAAAAACTTTCTCCACAACCACAGGTTCGCTGTGCATTGGGATTGTTAAAGACAAACCCCTTTCCATTGAGTCCGCCGGAATATTCCAAAATGGTCCCTACTAAATATAAAAAACTCTTTTTATCTACGATAATACGTACGTTGTTGTCTTCAAAAACCTTATCGGCATCATCCTTCTTATTATCGAAGTTCAATTCATAGGACAATCCACTACATCCACCACTTTTGACACCCACACGGACAAAATCCGTAGTTGCATCAAAACCTTCCTCCGTCATAAGGTTGATGACTTTCTGCTTGGCCGTTTCCGATACTTGAATCATAATTAACTAGATTTAATCTAAATAGTATTACAAATATACGCTATAAGTAGGTTTTTACCATAGAACCTAACATTATTATAACGTATATCCACATTGGGTAACCCTATAAGAAAAGACCAGCGATTGCTATTTGATTTTAAGAAGTATCAAATCTGATTTACCCTTTAAGGTCAAGGAATGAAAATTAGTACTGGCGGACTCGCCCACTACCAAAATGCTACCGTCTACATCTTCAATCAAATCAAAACCAAAGTCTAGGCCAGAACCACCAAAAGACTTTTGCCAAACCAGGTCTCCATCCCTGTTCGTTTTTACGACCCAAATATCATTTTCACCTCCATTGTTTGTACTGTCTTGGTCATCACTTTTAGAGTTTCCTGTAATCAGAAATCCGCCATCTTTACTTTGAACAACAGCTTGAGCGAGGTCAAACTGACTACCGCCATAGGTTTGCTCCCATTCCATAGTGCCTTCAGCATCTATTTTGATCATCCACATGTCTGACTCAGCATGGTTTTGGGAAATATCACCATCTGTGCTAAATGTATTTCCAACTACCACGAAACCGTTATCCCTGGTCTTGGCAATATCATAGGCAACTTCTATTCCCTCACCCCCAAAGGAACGTTCCCAAATAAGATTGCCAAACCTATCTACTTTTACGATCCAAAAATCATAACTACCATTCGTATCGCTGATATCAAAATCATCACTTTCAGAAAAACCTGCCATGACAAACCCTCCATCATCTGCCTGTACTACAGCATGGGCCCTATCATTGTTGGTGCCGCCAAAATAACCACGCCATTGCACACTCCCTTCCCCATCTATTTTAGTTCCCCAGAATTCACCTACCCCATGACTTGTTAATCCGCCACTTTTTTCAGTATTGCCATCCGCCCGTGCCGAGGTAATGTCCAAAAATCCAGTGAAGAAAAATCCCCCATCATCTGTCTGTAAGATATCATAGGAATGGTCATGACCCGAAAATCCGTAACTACTTTCCCATTCCAAATTACCTTGGGCATCTAATTTCAAAATCCAGTTATCATGAAAACCTTGGTTTTTAGACGCATCACCATCATCACTCATGGAATAGCCGGTCAAAACATAGCCTCCATCCTTTGTTTGTGCCAAAGTTTGCCCAATATCGTCTTTGCTACCACCGTATGTTTTGTTCCATGCCAAGTTTCCCTCCGAATCAAATTTTAGGAACCAATAATCATTTTCCTCCTGATCTTTTGTAGTAATATCCCCATCGATACTGCTTGTATACCCCAAGATGGCGTATCCCCCGTCCGTTGTTTTTATAATTGACTGGGCACTTTCGATACCGCTACCGCCAAAATTCTTAACCCATTCCAGTTCCCCCTTAAAATCCGTATTCAGCGTTTCAAAAGTAACTTCAGCCTCCTCCTTAGTACAGGAGAACGATAAAATAATGAGGAGGAAAAGAATGAAATTACGCATGCTCAGTTCGATTTTTTAATGACAAAAAATCCATTATTAATATCACTAATGACAATTTTACCACTTTCAAAATAAGGGTAGACACTCCAAACCCCTGAAAATTGGGTGTTGTCGTTAGCCGGATAAGTGTCAAAAAATGCTTTTTCCGTAACCGTTTTATCGGCAATACCTGAAATATCCAAAACACGCACGCCAGCCGTATAATTGGCCAAGAAAAATTCATTGCCCAATACATACCCATTATGGTCAATGGCATTGGTCGGTCCGGAATAGGTATGGTGCAATACCGGATTTTCTAAATCGGTCATATCGAAAATGAGGGTACGTGTCCTAAAGCCTTGTCCAATTTCATCGAGCTCATCGCCAAGAATAAAATACCGATGATCCCCAGTAAACCAACCTTGGTGGGTGTATCCAATGTTCGTATAGGATAATGTTGACAGCGTTACAGGGGCTTCCTTATTGGAAATGTCGACAACGACTACTTGATCTTCATTTGCTCCTACGAATATTTCTGAACCAAGGTAGTTGTCATCCGGTCCATTATAGGTTACCACTTGGGCATCATGGGTGTAGCCATTCACACCCCAACCGCCAGCTAGGGTAGGGCTCAAAGGATTTTGAAGGTTTAAGAAATGTACCCCTCCATTAAATTGGTCGTCCCTATTGGTGCCGACAGGATAAGCAAAACCAGATGCTTCATTAATAACGATATTATGCGCATTTCCAATATCCGTGTAGCGCCCATCGGCTGAAAATGTTTGTGGGGCATTGCTTACATTCCTCAAATTTTTAAGGTCGAATACCTGCACGCCGTGACCGTTTGCCTCCGATACGATATAGGCAAATTCCCCAAAAACCTTTACATCCCGCCACGGACTTGCCGTAGTTGCGGTCGGAAGTTTACCGAGGTAAATTGGATTTACCCCATCGGAGATATCGATAAAAGCAGTGCCATTATCCAAACCCATAATGGCATATTCCTTTCCGGTATCCGCATCCGTCCATCCCCAGATATCATTCCCTGCTTCCGCAGATAAATCATTTATTGTAATATGTGCCAAAAGATCATAGCCATTGCAAGGGTAAATTCCAGCCATCCCATTTTCACAAGGGGTAATACTGGCCACCCCATCTGGAGGGGTTGGTATTTGGCCATTATCTTGATTGTCATTTTCCACAATGCCGGCGCCATCATCGGAAGAGCATGAACTGAAAATTAAACTGCTAAGCAATAAAATAAAGAATGGTTTCATAACTTTTAGGAAGTATCAAAAATTATACCTCGTTTTAAAGATACGACATAAAATAATCCTGATTATTTTTGCACCATGTTAGAAAATAAAAAACAGGAAAGTACATCCCTTGAGAAATTAGGGGAATTTGGACTGATAGAGCACCTAACCAAAGATTTCAAGATTAAACATAAATCGACGATTAAAGGTATTGGCGATGATGCCACAGTACTGGATTTTAAGGACAAAAAAACGGTCATCAGTACAGATCTTTTAATTGAAGGTGTCCATTTTGACCTTAGCTATATGCCCTTAAAACATTTGGGATATAAGGCCGTGATAGTAAATCTATCCGATATATATGCCATGAACGCTACCGCAACACAGATTACTGTTTCTATTGCTGTGTCCAATCGCTTCCCCTTGGAAGCATTGGAAGAATTATACGCTGGTATAGCCACGGCATGCAAAACGTACAAGGTAGATTTGGTTGGTGGGGACACCACCTCATCCAAAACTGGATTATTGATCAGCGTTACCGCAGTTGGGGAAGCCAATGAAAAAGATATCGCTTATCGTTCAGGGGCAAAACCCAATGACCTTTTGGTCGTTACCGGTGATCTTGGTGCTGCCTATATGGGTTTACAGGTTTTGGAGCGCGAGAAGGAAGTCTTTAAGGTCAACCCGAATAGCCAACCCGATTTGGAGCCTTATTCCTATATTGTAGAACGGCAATTAAAGCCGGAGGCTCGAAAGGATATTATAGAACTGTTGAAAAAATTGGACGTGCACCCGACCTCCATGATCGATATTAGTGACGGACTTTCATCGGAAATATTGCATTTAAGTAAGAGCAGCGGGTTGGGATTCAATTTGTATGAAGATAAAATTCCATTAGATCCCACAGTCATTTCAGCTTGTGAAGAGTTTAAAATGGATAGTACCCTTGTAGCGCTCAGCGGTGGAGAGGATTATGAACTGCTGTTCACTTTAGATCAAAAAGAATTCCCGAAAATTAAGGGCAATCCTAACTTAACCATTGTGGGGCATACGACGGGCAAAGATGAAGGTGCTTTCTTGATTTCCAGGAATAATACAAAGATTCCATTGACCGCTCAGGGTTGGAATTCCTTTACCTAAAAAAAAGACATTTAGGCTACTTGTTGTGCAGCGCTATGCCTTGTTTGGTAAATATGTTCTAAAGTTCTGTTGATATCCTGTAACTCTGGGGTTAAAATGGATAGATTTCCACTTACATCGGTTGTTACTTGCTTTTGACAGTGAATACACTTGTATTCCTTGATGTGGGAAGTCACTTTTTTAGAAATGGAGTAGTGATGGCCAAAAATGTTGCAGAATAATTTTTTCATAATGTAGGTTTTTGTTGCAAGGGTTTCGATTTGGGCAATCGATAAAATGCGATTAATATTTTATTTACGTTGAAATTTTTAGGAATTTGCGTGCGCTAATTTCCCTTTTGTTAAAGTACTATATACTAAAGGACTGTACCATTAATTGTTGTGAGCCTTACTTAACTTGTTGTCAACGTACTTTTTTTTGGTGTCTTACAAAATCAAAAGTGGTGGCAAGTCCATTTTTTCACAATCTTTCACTTTATTTGCAACCATGTTCAAGAAGAAGGAAATCTTGGTGACGGCCTTTGCCCTGTTCTCGCTTTTTTTTGGTGCGGGTAACTTAATTTTACCTCCCTTGTTAGGCTTTAATGCGGGAGAGCAATGGCTTATAGTTACCCTTGGGTTTTGCCTTTCAGCTACGGTAATCCCGTTAATGGGCATTTTGGCTCATGCCAAACTTCAAGGCACTTTGATGGATTTCGGTAATAAAATATCCCCTACGTTCAGTTTGATTTATGCTTTTTTCATCTATGCCATTTCCATTGCTTTGCCTAGTCCCAGAACCGCCTCTGTTACACATGAAATGGCCATTCAACCCTTTTGGGATATCTCTCCATGGATCACCAGCAGTTTTTATTTTGGTTTGGTGTTCCTCTTCGCCATGAACCGATCAAAAATACTGGGATTAATAGGCAAACTATTGACACCGGCCATTATTCTAATTTTAATTTTTATTGTAGGAATAACGGTTTTTTCCTTCCCGTTCGATTTTGGCGCAACCACAATTTCAAGTCCCTTAGCTAGCGGTATTTTAGAAGGGTACCAAACCTTTGATGCTATAGGGGCTGTGGTCGTTGGGGGCGTTATTATTATCTCCATCAATTTGAAGTATCCCGATGCGTCATATATTAACAAGAAATCCCTGATTCGCAAGGCCGGATGGATCGCCGGTTTGGCACTTTTCCTCATTTATATGGGATTGATTCTCTCCGGTGCCTTGGTTCATTCGGCTTTTGATGCCGATACTACCCGTACCGCTTTATTAGCCGGCCTGGCAAAACAGAGTTTGGGAGATGTGGGCAATTTGTTCTTAAGTATTTTGGTAGGTCTGGCTTGCTTTACGACCGCAGTAGGCATCGTAACGGGAACAGCCGATTTTGTAAAATCTAGATGTAATGACTCTCCGCTGGCCTATATCCTAACCGCTGTTACTGGTAGTGTCTTGGGGGTGATTATGGGACAATTTAATGTTGCTTATATTATCGCTGTGGCCTTGCCTTCCTTAATGTTTATTTACCCTGTAACCATCATCCTTATTTTACTGAACGTGGTTCCCGATAAATTTGCAACTCCTTTTGTCTTCCGGGCAGTTACGATGACGACCATTTTTTTTAGTATTCCAGATTTTTTGGGCAGCATCCCCTCCATAACCCTTCACGCTGATACGTTTTCATGGATTCCGCTTCAGCAATACAGCTTGGGGTGGGTATTGCCTGCTTTGATTACATTTTTTATCGCTAACGTGTTGAATTATAAAATTAAGGGTTGATTGAAAACAACACAGATTTTAATCCTTTAAATCATGAGCCTCAGGGAAAGCCCATGAGGTATATATTCGAAAAATATTCTTGCAATTTCTAGGCAAGCCGGGGAAATTAATCTTCAATGAGGGCTTAAATTTCGGAAACCTACTTTCTAACCCTTTACCACTATGTACACTGGCAAACATTCAAAAAGCTTCAGCATAAATAGAGTATCATTTTATCATATACCAAATGAATTACAGCTTAGAGGCTTTCAGTACCCAAAATCTCTTAATGTATTCTTAAAACGAAACCTTGCAAAAAAAAATCTCGTAGGTAGAGGGAATTAAATATAAAAACTAAAATTATGAAAATTTCAAAAACTATTAAACTTGCAACCCTTGCACTAACCATAGGATTAGGTGCTCCTTCTTTTGCCCAGGATAGCGGCATGGAAATGAAGAAGGACAAAAAGATGATGAAGAAGGATAAAATGATGATGCAGACCAAAATGGTCGGTGGGGCAGAAATGTATCCCAACAAAAACATCATTGAAAATGCGGTGAACTCAAAAGACCATACAACTTTAGTTGCCGCAGTAAAGGCAGCAGATTTAGTAGAGACTTTACAGGGTGAAGGTCCTTTCACAGTTTTTGCACCAACCAATGCGGCTTTTGAAAAATTACCAAAAGGAACTGTTGAAACATTGTTAATGGCAGAAAACAAAGAAAAATTACAAGGTGTACTTACCTATCACGTTGTTGCTGGAAAAATCAGTGCTATGGATTTGATGAAGATGATTAAAAAAGGCAAAGGTAAAGCCGAACTGACTACCGTTAATGGTGGAAAATTAACCGCTATGTTAAAAGGCAAGAAAGTACAATTGAAAGATGCAGCCGGTACTGTTTCTACGGTTACTATAGCTGATGTAAATCAATCTAACGGAGTAATCCACGTTGTTGACACCGTTGTTATACCAGGAATGTAATTTAAAATTTCCCCCGCATACCCCAACTTGATAAAACGGCTCCCGTAAGAAGGAGCCGTTTTTATTGTTTGAAAATCAAATGCCTGAATGGCCTAATAAGCGTATAAATAATAGTACATCGTTTACATTTCTACTGCGCCTGCCGCCAGACAAGCTCCATGTGAAGGTTGGACGCTCTAACAACCAACCACCAACAACGAAAAACGATCAACCTATCAACCATCAATGAACCTAAGCATTCATCAATTCCTCTATCTCATCTGCTTTAATAGGAATATTGGCCATCAAATTAAAAGGTTCTCCGGTTTCTTGAATGACCACGTCATCCTCTAAACGAACACCCATATTCTCCGCTGGAATATAGATTCCGGGTTCAACGGTGAAGACCATATTCGCCTTCATAGGAGTTTTTAATGCACCGTAATCATGTGTGTTCAGCCCAATGTGATGGCTAGTACCGTGCATAAAATATTTTTTGTACGCAGGCCAATCCGGATTTTCATTTTGCACATCGGCCTTATCCAAAAGTCCTAAGCCTATTAGTTCAGAAGTCATTAGTTTACCGCATTGTTTATGGTATTCTGCCCAGAGCGTACCGGGAACTAACATTTTGGTAGCATCGTCCTTCACGCGTAAAACGGCATTGTACACCTCTTTTTGACGTTTGGTAAATGTTCCGTTTACTGGAATAGTACGGGTAAGGTCA
>JBBSKR010000167.1:0-7893 GCA_038256135.1 Flavobacteriales bacterium
AGGTAAATTAAAATAAGTACAATTGAAACTAAAAACCTATTGCTATATTTTGCTTTTGTTAGTTGCAGCATCCTGCCAACAAACCGAAAAATTTAAAGGAAAACAGGAATTACCTAAAATTGCGATTGCTGGTTTAGGAATTGAAAGCAGCACCTTTTCACCTGCAGTGACCACTGAGGAAGCTTTTCATGCTAAAATAGGGGATTCGGTATTTACAAAGTACCCCTTTCTGCAAATGGATTCTATAACTAGAAATAGGGCTGATTGGGTGCCGACGTTGGTCGGAAAATCCCTACCTGGCGGAACTGTGACCAAAGAAGCATACGAATCCTTAGCGACCAAAATGTTGAAGCTTTTAAAGGAAAATGGCCCCTATGATGGACTATTTTTTGATATACATGGTGCAATGAGTGTGATTGGACTTGAAGACCCTGAGGGTGACTTGATAGCTCGTATACGGGAGGTCATAGGTTCGGATGTGCTGATATCAACCTCAATGGACTTGCATGGCAACGTTTCTGAAAAATTGGCAAGACATACAGATCTAATTACCTGTTATAGAATGGCGCCACATGAAGATGCGATGGAGTCAAAAAAAAGAGCGGTCACCAATCTCTTGGAACGACTGGAAAATGGAAAAGGGAAACCTGCCTATAAAGCATGGATACCCGTTCCTATCCTTTTACCTGGTGAAAAAACCAGCACACGTATTGAACCAGGTAAAAGTTTGTATGCCAAAGTCCCAAATGTAGTGGATAACGAAGGTGTCATCGATGCGGCCATTTGGATCGGGTATGCCTGGGCCGATGAACCCAGAAACCATGCAGCAGTTATGGTCACGGGTGATGATAAGGAAAACGTCATTCAGGGGGCTGAAAAATTGGCCCAAAGCTTTTGGGATGTTCGCAATGAATTTGAATTTGTTGCCCCCACTACTACTTTGGAAGAGAGCTTAGAAATGGCGCTGAATAGCAAGAAACATCCATTTATAATCAGTGATATGGGAGACAACCCAACCGCAGGGGGCGCAGGGGATGTCACCTGGACGCTACAGGAGTTATTGGCAAGGCCAGAATTTAAAACGGAAGATGGCCCGTCCTTAATCTATGCCTCCATCCCTGGGCCAGAATTTGTTGATAAAGCACTAGAAATAGGTATTGGTGGCAACATAAAAGCTATGGCAGGTGCAGCAGTGGATCATCGGTTTGCAGGCCCGTTAGAATTGGAAGGAACCATAGAAGCCATAAAGAAAGGTGATGCGAATGCTGAGGTGGAGGTCGTCGTTAAAATTGGAAGTATCCAGGCCATCGTAACTAAAAAAAGAAAGCCCTATCACCATGTAAGTGATTTTACCGACTTAGGCCTAAATCCAAAAAATACGGACATCCTGGTGGTTAAAATCGGCTATTTGGTGCCCGAATTATATGATTTGAGGGGAGATTGGATTATGGCGCTTACCCCAGGAGGTGTAGATCAAGACCTTAATCAATTAGACTACAAAAGTATAAAAAGACCTATGTTTCCCTTGGATAGCACCATGGCGCAGCCGGATTTAAGAGCGCGATTGATTCCTGCTTCTGATTCAAAAGAATAATTAAACTGTAACCGCCCTATTTAAATAACGCCTTAGTGGCAGCATTTCTCTATACACTTCAATTACCTTTTCTTTAAAATTATCTTGTTGCACCTCTTTTTGGGTCACCGGATGGGAAACCGCAAAGCTCTTGTGCCGTAATAGTTTTATGTGTCTATGATCTTGGGAAAATCCTTTGGGTGATGTTTTCAGCATGTCATCTTCCATTAGTCCTCCAAACATGTCCTTAAAGGACTTTTTGTTTATTATTTTTTTAAATTCTTCTCCGTTATAATCGATAGCCTCACGAATACTACCCAATATTTTAGAGGGTGGCCGGTAAAAACCCCCTGCTATAAAAGATTCATTGATACCTAAATGAATATAAAAATCCCCAGTATTCGGAGCTTTGTCCAATCCAGCACCAAAGTGATCCTTGTAAATCGGTTTATCCGGATGGTACATTAAATTGTTATTGATCCTGTTAATGGCTTTTTTTCCAGATGTAGCATAATAATCGGTATCAACCTGGCCCAAATGGGCATCCATTTCATTCAACCAGCCTATATACCAGTCGCGAACTTCATGATAACGTTTTCTGTTAGCATCCATCCATTCCTTGGAATTGTTCTTCCGTAAATCCCTTAGAAAGTCATAAAGTTTATAGAAGCTCATTGTTAGCAGTTAGGAATTGGCAATTGGCAAAAATAAAATTTAGTGATGAACATAATGTAAAAAAGTATCTGATTTCCGTCCAAACACTTTTTAACTCCTTAACCAATTCACTTTTTCAATTTTTCACTAATTCACTATTTCACTATTTAATCAAAAGCGATTGTCACCACCAACAATATCGCCTAAAGTACCCAGTATACTTCCTTCTCCTTTATCTTTCCCTCCTCTTGGAATAGACGCCAATACCCGTCCCGCTAACCTACTAAATGGTAAGGATTGGATATATACCGTTCCAGGTCCACGAAGTTTCGCGAAAAACAAACCTTCGCCGCCAAAAATGGAATTTCTAATCCCTCCAATAAATTCAATATCATAATCCACATCTTTGGTAAATCCAACAATGCAACCTGTGTCTACTTTAAGCATTTCACCCGGTGCCAATGTCTTTTTGGCCAAGGTGCCTCCAGCATGAACAAAAGCCATTCCATCACCTTCCAACTTTTGCATGATGAAACCTTCGCCACCAAAAAGCCCACGTCCCAAACGTTTTGAAAACTCAATACCTACCGATACTCCTTGCGCTGCGCATAAAAAAGCATCCTTCTGACAAATAAACCTTCCTCCTATCTCAGATAGGTCGATGGGAAGAATTTTACCAGGGTAGGGAGATGCAAAACTTACCTGTTTTTTACCTTGTCCGATATTTAGGAAAGCGGTCATAAAAAGACTTTCGCCAGTCAACATTCTTTTTCCTGCTGAAAATATTTTACCCAAAACACTATTGTCTTGGTTTGACCCATCCCCAAAAATAGTACTCATTTTAACATCGGTATCCATCATCATAAAGCTACCGGCTTCAGCTACAACAGCTTCTTGTGGATCTAATTCTATTTCCACATATTGCATTTCTTCTCCAAAAATCTGGTAATCTATTTCGTGTGCATTCATTATATTGGTTGTTAGTTGTTCGTTGACAGTTGATAGCTGTTAGATGTTAGATGTTCGTTTAATTCATTTGTTACGATCTTAATACCATTAAATAAAATAATACACCGCTAATTGCAAAATCTAATCGCTTAAAGCACAAGTCAAGCCCAGGTAAAAGTTAAGACTTTTTGAAAGTTCCTTTAGTTTATGGATTTAAGTTCTATATCAAAAATGAGAACGGCCCCGCCGGGGATCCCTGCCCTACCTGCGTTGCCGTAGGCCAAGCGAGATGGAATCAATAACACACCACTACCCCCTTCATTAAAATAGGTAAGCCCTTCTGTCCAACCCGCGATTACCTGATTTAAATTAAAGGAAATACCCGTTGCACTGCTTTGGTCGAAGACTGAGCCATCTGTGAAATAACCCTTATAGGCGACCGTAACATTAGAGCTAGTCGTAGGCTTTTCACCCGTACCAACTTCATTGATTACATAATATAAGCCAGTTGCACTTTTTTGCGCATCAAGGTCATTAGCATCAATATACGCTAGGATTTCATTGTCATTTGCCTCGGTAAACTCTTTTTCAGAGTTTTCGGACGAGCAAGCAATAAAAAGCAACATCAAAACTGGAACCAAAATTTTTTTCATATTCATTAATTTATTCTTAAAAATTTAATTCAATAATCGCATTTAATTCCTGTAAAAACTTCAAGCGAGTACTAAGGGATAAACTTGCAAAATGGAAATAGCCTTAACCAAAAGTAATTACAATTAACGCACAACTATTTTTTCAACCTCACCGTCCATTCAAAATCAAAGGTCGATACCACTACTCCATCTTCAGTTACACCAACGGATTTCATCCAAATGGTCTCCCCTTCACCGGTGGCAATTGCCTTTGCCAAGGCCTCCTTAATAAGGCCGCCATCCTCACAAGTAAACGTAATTTTGCCGGTTGCCTTTTTAGAGAAGTTTGCCTTATTATTGGCCACCAACATAGAAATTTTTTGGCCAGTTGCTTCTATTTGGTCAATCACCATTGCACCGGTCGCAAGTTCTGCGGCCATGCCCTGCACCGCCCAAAACATGGAATTAAACGGATTCTGATTGATCCATCTATGGGTAACGGTCACAATGGCCTTGCTTTTATCGATATATCGTAAACGTACCCCGCACCACCATGCTGCAGGTAGTTTAAAAAAAGAGAACATATTAAATTTACTAGCGGTAACGGCCATTTTCCTTTTTTATTTCGATAAATGTAGCCATTATTCGCAGCATACTAAAATGTTAAATTATTGTTAAATATTAGTACTATGCGTTACATAGTACCTTTTTTTAAACATATATTTGCATAGGAAGTTAATAGGTTATCAACACAATTGGCTTTTGCATAGTATTAAATTATCAATCATCAACAACGAACAGAACATGACAGAAACAGTAACAAAGCACGAAAGAAACCTCTCTGCACTCATTCATGCGAGTACCTTTTCAAAATTCTTTATCCCCTTTGGCAATTTTATTATTCCCTTGGTAATATGGACGGCGAACAAAAACCAGTATGAGTTTGTAGACCATAATGGTAAACAGGCCTTGAACTTTCAAATCAGTCTCCTGCTCTACTCCATTCTAATCGGTATGGTGAGTATCCCTTTTTTCTTGGGAGGTTTTCTGCCCAATATTTTCGATTTTGACCATTTTGGTTTTCCGAATATCCAGGATTTCAATTCTATGAATTTTCACTTCGACAGCGATAATTTTTTTGGTCCTTGGATGATTCCCATAGGCCTTTTAGGTCTAGCCCAAGCAGCACTGTTCATTATCAATATTGTGTATACTATTTTGGCAACCATCCGAACCAATGAAGGCCAATTATTTCAGTATCCCTTAACTATCAAATTCATAAAATAATGAAAAATACGTTAAACGTCCTTGTTGCATTTTTAATAGGTATGGTTGTTTTGCTTACTTCTTCTTTTGTACCTAACCTACCGGAGGAAGATACTATAAAAAACACAGCGCGTTCAGACGAATTGTACAATACCATACTCGCCTTGGACCAGCGCTTTTTTGAGGCCTACAATACCTGTGATATGGAGACGCAAGCGGAGCTATTGGCAGACACTATCGAATTTTATCATGATCAAGGTGGATTGAGCACATCTAAAGATGACATTTTAAAAGGAACTAAAGAAAACATTTGTGGCAAGGTAACCAGAACCTTGGTGCCTGGAAGTTTAGAGGTAAGTCCCATCCCAGAATATGGCGCAGCCGCAGTAGGCCTTCACAAATTCAAAAACAGAGCGGAACCGGAAGGAACCCTATCAAAGGAAAGTAGGTTCGTGGCTATTTGGAAAAAAACCAATAATCAGTGGCAAATGACAAGAATCATCAGTTTACATTAAATCAATAAAGGTGCTCATCACACCGTACGGAGTTTATTCACTAGCCTTGAGCTTGCCGAAGGGTCAATCAAAAAGTTTATTCATCAAATTTAAGTTATGAAACAAAAAACGAACAGTAAATCATGCAGAGAACAGACACCAAGCAGTCTTCCCCTCCACCAAAGGGACTGCATAAAAAGCAAAAAGAAATTATGAATGTAGAAAACACAAAAGCGCAGATGCGCAAAGGAGTTTTGGAGTATTGCATCCTGTCCATCCTTAACGGACACGACAAGTATGCTTCCGAAATTCTAGAAACGCTAAAAGATGCTAAAATGCTGGTAGTAGAAGGAACTATTTACCCCCTTTTGACACGGTTAAAGAACGCAGGACTTCTCAATTATCGATGGGAAGAATCCACTTCTGGACCACCAAGAAAGTATTATACCCTAACGGAGACCGGTAAACTTTTCCTAAAAGAACTGGACACGACATGGGATGAATTGAGAAAAGCCACAAACCTGGTAACCAACACAAAAAACAACTGATCATGAACAAAACAGTAAATATAAATTTAGCGAACATGCTCTTCCATATCGATGAAGATGCATTTAATAAGATGCAAAGGTATTTGGAATCGGTCAAACGATCCTTTGCCAATACCCCCGGGAGCGATGAAATCTTAGCCGATATCGAAGCCCGTATTGCAGAACTTTTCTATGAAAAGCTGGAAAATGAACGACAGGTGATTACCCATAAAGAAGTGGACGAAGTTATTGCCATCATGGGACAACCAGAAGATTATATGGTTGATGAGGAAATATTTGAAGATGAACCTAGATCAAAAACAACTGCTGCCCCAAATAGGGTTAAAAAATTATATAGGGATACCGAGAAAAAATACGTAGCAGGGGTATCATCGGGCTTGGCCCATTATTTTGGTATTGACCCGTTATGGATACGCCTACTTTGGATTTTCTTGACCATTTTCACGTGGGGAGGTTTTATATTCATCTATGGACTGTTATGGGTCCTAATTCCAGAAGCCTCCACGACCGCCCAAAAATTGGACATGAAAGGAGAAACCGTTAATATTAGCAATATTGAGCGTAAGGTAAAAGAGAGTTTTGATGACGTAGCGGATCGTGTAAAAAGTGTTGATTATGAAAAAGTAGGCAACACCGTCAGAAAAGGAGGAAAAACCATCTTTGACACCTTTGGGGATTTAGTCATGTTTCTTTTTAAGATTATTGGCAAATTGATTGGTATTCTTTTGGTTATCATTGGGGCTACTACCTTAATCGGACTTTTTGTTGGCCTTTTTACCGTTGGGATTTTGGATGTCATCCACGTGCCTGGAATTGATTTCTATAATGTGGTCAACTCGACCAATCTACCCATATGGGTAGCATCCCTGCTGGCCTTTTTTGCAATTGGTATACCCTTTTTCTTTTTGATGTACTTAGGATTGAAAATATTGGTGAACAATTTAAAATCAATAGGGAATATCGCAAAATTCTCCCTCTTGGGCCTATGGTTAATATCCATCATACTATTGATTTTATTCGGTATTAGAGAGGCGGCATCGCATGCCTATACCGGTAGCACTTCGGCAGAAAATGAAATACCGGCCATTGTTCTAAGTGATACGTTGAAAATTAATATTGTCTCGACCGACCAGTACGACTATGAAAAGGATATGCACATGGGAGACACATTTATTTCGTATGATGACAACGGTAATAAGATTTTGGTATCCGATGATGTTCGGTTCCGCATACGGAAATCGCAAGATTCACTGGTGCGCGTACAAGTGCGAAAAGAAGCCGATGGACCATCGAATAGGGAGGCAAAGGAAATAGCGAACCAGATCATTTACGAGTACAAAGTAATAGGTAATTCCATTTCTTTAAATGATTACCTAACTACACAAGGTCCTAAATTCAAAGATCAAGAAGTTCGAGTAAACCTTTTTGTACCCGTCGGTACTGTACTGACTTACAACCAGTCAAGTAGCCGAAATTGGATTACCACCATGACCACCGATAGGGATGTGGATAATTTAGAAGGGTATATCTGGAAAATGACGAATACCGGTGAGCTTCAATGTCAAAACTGTCCGGAAATCATGGAATCAGATGATGAAGATAAAAACCGAATTAGCATCAACGGAAAAGGAATCGATATTAATATCAATGACAATGGCGAAAAAGGAAAAATAAAAATTGATGAAAACGGTATTGACATTGACGTAAATGACAACGGGGAATCGTTCAAAATGAAATTGGATGAAAATGGGGTTAAGATCCATGCCAAAGAGGCGGAT
>JBBSKR010000168.1:0-7872 GCA_038256135.1 Flavobacteriales bacterium
CATATCATCATTGGAACCACCGGCCAAAATCCTTCTATCACGAACCGCGAAAGCTTCCGACTTTGTAAATTCGGCATCCACTGTATACACATTGGGATTCACAATAATCAAATCGACCTCCTATAACAAGAGTTCACAACCCGATTATAGAACCAGCAAAATAGGCAATAGCCTTTTTCAACACATGAAAGATTAGTTTAGCAGTAACTGGTAAAGGCATTCCAAAAGGAAGTCCTTTAATAGTATTAAAAACTAAATAATTTATAAGAAAGATTAAATTTCAAGATCCAGGATATTTACGACTTCCTATAACATGACTTGATCCATTTTTAGAATAGCTCTCGCCAATGATACGATCTCCGTCTACCAATAAAACAAAAGAGACCCGTTCCAACCCGGAAACATTCATATTGAACTTAATATCATGGTGCGTTATATTAACATCTTGACCAGTTAGCGTACCATTTGAGAATATAATAGCCACGTTATAAGTTCCTTGTTGTTTGGTGATGCATAACACCCCATCGGTATAGGGCGACTTTACTTTGGTCATCGTATATTCCCAAACACCTAAAGCAACATCTTCTTCAGGAATTGCTTGACATAAGACATCTTCAGGGTTGATTTTCAAATCGTTCGATTGCGTCGATACTGTGGCTAAAATCAACTGTACTAGAAAAAAGCTTTTAACCAAAAAATGTATTGCGTTCATTCAAAGTTGCTAAACTATATCCTTCAAACGGATATTTTCGCTGAATATTTTACCAATCCCCTAGGCTTGGTAATCAAATGTTCTTTTGGTCGGCAATCCATCCATTTATTTTTTCCTCTAAAAGAACTAAGGGTAAACTTCCAGAATTCAAGACCTGACTATGGAAATCACGTATATTAAAGTCGTCACCAAGTTCCTGCTCCGCCTTTGTTCGCAATTCCCTTATTTTCAACTGCCCTATTTTGTAGGATAAGGCCTGCCCAGGCGTAGCCATGTAGCGCTCTACCTCTGCAATGATACTTTCTTCGGACTCGGCCTCATTATCCAATGAATATTGTATGGCTTCCTCCCTTGTCCATCCTTTTGCATGAAGCCCCGTATCTACTACCAAACGAATGGCACGGTGCATTTCCATACTCAACATTCCAAAATATTGATAAGGCTCTGTATAGACACCCAACTCCTTACCTAAAGATTCGGCATACAGGGCCCACCCCTCCACAAATACACCCATACTTTCCGGATGTAAAAATTCGGGAAGGTTTTTATTTTCCTGCTGTAAGGACAGCTGAAAATGGTGCCCCGGAATTGCTTCATGTAAAAACAAGGCCTCGTCGTGTAGGGTATTATAAGACTTTACGTTTGGTATGGGTACATAAAATATTCCCGGTCTGGATCCATCCTTTGAGCCCGGCGTATATTCAGCACTGGCCGAAGCTTCCCTAAATGCCTCGGTTCTACGAACATTAAAGCCCGCTTTTGGGGAAAGTTCGAACAAGGAATCGATTTTTAATTTAATTCGTTCATGAATGCTATTAAAATTTCCTATAACCTTCTCAGGCTTGAAAAAGGGCATTAATTCCTTTTTGGAACGTAGTGAATTAAAAAAGGATTTTAGATTGCCCGTAAATCCTATCTCGTTTTTTATGGTTTCCATTTCTCCAGAAATACGAATCACTTCTGACAAACCCAACTCATGGATTTCATTTGCATTCATTGTCGTGGTGGTATGCAATTTGATGAGATAATCATAGGTTTCCTTACCATTCGGCAAAGCACCAAGTCCGCTGGTCTCTCGACATTCAGGTAAATATTCATCTGTCAAAAATTGATTTAATACAACATATTTTGGCATGAGCCTATTCTGTATGATTGCGGTATAGCTGCTTTTCAAATCCTTCTTCTCAGTATCCGAAAAGCTATCGGGCAAGTTCTTAATAGGTTGATAGAACAAGTTTTCTTCAAGGGGGACGTTAATAAAGGACCGAACCTGTGGCAGCATTTTCAAGGTCAGCACTTTTGGCAAAACAACATCCTTTTTCATTCCCTTTCTCATATTTTCGATGGCGGTATCCAAAAAAACGAGATAATCCTCTAATCGGTTCAACCAATTCTTATAATCCTCTACCGTTTGGAAAGGTTGCACACTGGAACCCGCGGCCACTTGCGCAACATATAAATGCAAGGATTGAATTTGGAACAAGGGCATCAATTCAAAACTAGGAAGGTCATAGATAGGGGATGCCACGGTAACGATAGGATTCATGATTCCCTCCAATTTTACCGTACAATCCCACTTCATTACCCGTTGGCTCATCCAATCCGACTTGTCGACGTTAATGGAATCATATCGGTCAAGTTCCTCTAAAAAGTAAGTGTAACGGTCTTTTAAATGAAGTAGGTACGCATCTGAAATATAATTGGTAATGGTATCATTATATTCGGAATAACCCGCCTTGGTAGCTTCGATAGGGTTGATACTCTTCTTGAATTCATAAAATTCGGTAAATAGATCCGATATCGGCTTATCATTAGCAGGTATAGCTGACTTAGGCGTTTCTTTGCAGGAAACTGAAACAAGAATGAATACTAATAGGAATAGGGAACGGTTCATAGGTTTGCATTTGGTTTGAAAAATACAAAAACTAACTTTATGCCTAAGCTACTAGGGAAACTAATTAAAAATTAGAAGAACCAGATCGGTTATTTTTTTGATTTGGCATTGGACTTTTCCTTGATCTTCACATAAATAAGCTTCTTGCGTCCTTTGGAGTCTTCCCGCCTTTCGATTTCGAAATGGGGAATCGAATTGATCAAAGGGGTCAGCTTTTGAAAACCATAGTTTCGCGAATCAAAATTTGGTTGTTTTTTTTGCAGTAAACTACCGACATCCCCTAGAAATGCCCATCCGTCATCATCTGCTACATCATCTATGGTAGTGGCAATAAAACGCAACGCCTTGGGGGTAATCTTATCGACTGTATTTTTGGTAGTGGGTGTTTCATCTACCGTATCCGTTGTATCTTCGGGAGATCTGCCTTTAAGGATTTCGATATAAATAAATTTATCACAGGCCACTATAAATGGATTGGGCGTTTTTCGTTCCCCGATGCCAAAAACCTGCATCCCAGCTTCCCTTAGCCTGGTAGCCAATCGCGTAAAATCGCTATCGCTGCTTACAATACAGAAACCGCTAACCTTTCCGGTATACAGAATATCCATTGCATCAATGATCATAGCGGAATCCGTGGCATTTTTACCCTGTGTATAGCCATATTGCTGAATGGGCGTTATGGCATTTTCCAACAATACATTCTTCCATTTTCCTAAACGTGGATTCGTCCAATCACCGTAGATACGCTTAATAGTGGGATTCCCGTATTTAGCGATTTCCTCCATCATTTCCTTAACGTATGCGGATGGAATATTGTCCCCATCGATCAATACCGCTAAATTTAGATCCATTTTTATACTTTTTTGTAAATATAATTCGTTTTCAACGTGAACTCCAAAATGTTGGCGTATAACTTCCCTTATTGTTCGTCTTCAATTTAAATCTACTGTGGATTATTGGCTTTAAGCGATCCTACGGCGAGGAAAAGTAAAAATACCAATCCTAAATAGCCTACCATCTCATAGGAACCGAACGTAGATAGGAAAAGACTGAAAATACTCGGTGCCAAGGCACTGGCCAAAATCAAGAAACTCATGATTTTACCGGTAATACTGCCCAAATGGGTCCTGCCGAAAAACCGAGGCCAAGCTACAGCATTGAGCACCGCGAAGAAACCACCCAAAATACCAAAGCCAGCAATTAACATCGGTACACCGAAGGGCGTGGACAAAAACAAAAAGCCCAACGATGCCAGAAAGCCGCCCAAAAGCATTAGATATAGATACAACTTTAGTGGTAGGTAATCGCTCAAAAAATTAAACAGGGTTGAAACGGTCACCGCTACTACCGAACCTGGCAGAAAAATGGCAATGGCATCCTCCTTTAAAAATCCTTCATTGGTAAAAATGGACACCACATGAAAAGTTAGGCCCGTTATAAAAAAACTATTAAAAGCCAGGGTAAGTCCATACATCCAAAAAGCCCTTTTCTTTTTAGCTTCGGAAAGGGTAAACTGCTTTGGAACCACGTTTTTATCTTCTTCCTCTTTTGTCCGTTCTTTCGAACCATCGGGAAGGAGGCCGTGTTTCTCTGGGGAAATCTTATATAAAAAGAAAACAAAAACACTGAATACCACTAGACCAATTGCCAAATATTGCCATGTTTGCTGCCAGCCATTCCCCTCTATCAAGGCGTTGATCCATAATGGTGAGGAAGAAAATCCGAACGAAAGCGCCACACTACTAAAGGCGTTTACCTTCCCTCTATTTTTATCGAACCAAATCATGATCACATTCCTGGAAGCCATGGTCAATACCCCCTGACCCGCAAAACGCAACAAAAAGAATAGTACGGTCATTAAGATAAAAGGCACCATCCAAGTATCGGTGGACAATAACTCCTTTACAAACAAGCTCATTTGTGCCGACCACGAGCATAAGAATAAGGTGAACCCTAAAGAAAGTGCCGCAAAAAATGCCACATATCTGGCACCATATCTATCGAACCACACTCCGGCCCTACCAATCACCAAAGAGCTGACAATGGTGCCTATCATATAGGCATTGCTAAACTGATTTCTCGATAAGCCCAAGGCATCCTTCACCGGGTCGGTGAATACCGAAACCCCAATGGTCTGACCGGGTATACTGCAATATATTCCTATGGTCCCAATAATGAGTATTACGTACCCATAAAAAATTGGGCTCTTTGAGGGGTCAATCAGTTGTTTCCGGAAAATGTTGGACATGTTTACAGTGCTAGAAACAAAAATAAGCCTTAGACGGCAAGCGTTAAAGTAATGTCAAATTACTTTTCTTGGAAAAATGCATCCTGACTATTTTCAATAATAGTATGGTCCAAATTACCGCGAGAGATGAGCATACGGTATTTTAATAGTGTCGGAGTTGTTGTGGATATTGGTATTGGAATAGCCCCTGGATGAGGATAAACCGCATTTTGCATACTGGCCTTGGAACGCAAAATCCAAGGATTAGGATAGCCGGGGTTGTCTGGATGCGGTATAATCGTTACCCCAGTGGTATCTTGTGTTTCGCCCAACGTTCCTTCAATGGTCAACCAGCCCTGCCCTAATACCGGGAGATTTTGAGGTATCACCTTACCGCTCCTATCCTTAAACCCAATATCTGTTGGTAATTTCATCCGGACCGAAAATCCGCCATATCCCTTTTCATCTTCGGAACCCCCTATCCTCATATCCGGTTCCATGGCCAATAATTCAATTTGAAAATCGATTACCCTATAGCCTTCCGCTTTTGGATAAACGGAGATTGTTGTCGTTTCCTTAACCAACGGTTTTTCATTACCATGATCATCAATCCATAATGGAGATTTCCAAAAGACTTTGGTTTTCAAGATACTTCGATCAGTTCCAGCATCGGTTTTTTCCATAGAAACCACCTCCCAATTGAAATCCTTTAACAGCCAACCATCACCGATACGGGTGTCGCCCACATACAATTGGTGCCAGGCCCAAAATATGCCCCTATGATGTATATGGTCTTCCGGAAAATTTTCTGTAATACTAGTGCCATTTAAATTATAGAGCGGATGTATATAATTGGACCTTTTATATTCTCCGTTCCATGACGTTTCTTTTGCCCTGTATACCATAACAGTATCCACTTGTTCTAGAAAATAAGCGGAATCATCCGTAATCTGAAGGCGAATCTCTTGAGCTGCTATATCATATCCTGAAAATAGCACTTGGCACAGCAACGCATTCAATACTACATTTTTCATGGCTATTGGATTATGAACGGTCAATATTTTAATTCTTTAGCTTTTAAAAACTAAGTAAACACTAAAATATTATTGTTAACTTTCTAAACTAACAAATTCGCACAGAACTTATGAAAAATAAATTTTTATTGCCCTTGCTCCTGCTTTTACCTATAGTTTTTTTCTCCATTTCCGGTTATGGTCAAAATGAGGAATTCTACGAGCTTAAGACGTATACCCTAAAAAATGATGACCAAGAAAAAAGGATGGATCAATATTTGGAAAAAGCCTATTTACCTGCTTTGAAAAGAATGGGCATTGAACATATTGGCGTATTTAAAGTACGTGCCGATAAGTATAAAATGAGTGATAAAATTTATGTGCTCATACCCTATAGTTCATTGGAACAGTTCGAAAGTGCGGAAGCAATGCTAGCTTTGGACAAAACACATTTGACCGCGGGAGCAGATTATATCCATGCTACTTTCGATAATCCGCCTTACGAACGAATCGGTTCCGTTTTAATGCGAGCTTTTCCGGATATGCCTAAAATGAAACCCACAACGGTAGAAGGACCACGTAAAGATAGAGTTTATGAGTTGCGAAGTTATGAATCGCCTACGGAGACACTTTATAAAAATAAGGTCAACATGTTCAATGAAGGCGGAGAAGTTGAACTTTTTGAAAGCTTAGGTTTCAATGCCGTATTCTACGCAGAAGTTTTGATCGGTAACCATATGCCCAATTTAATGTACATGACTACCTTTCCAAATAGGGAAAAACGGGATGCGCTTTGGAAAAATTTTGGGGAATCCAAAAAATGGAAAGAAATTTCGGCAATGGAAAAATACCAAAACAATATGAATAAAGCGGATATCGATTTCCTATACCCAACGGAGTATTCCGATTATTAATCTATTCCCTTAAAATAAATTCCACACGCCGGTTGCGTAATCTTCCGGCTTTTGTTTTGTTGGAGGATATGGGTTTAGAACTGCCAAAACCCTCATGTTCAATTCTACTTTGCAGCACACCATTATTGATTAAAAAATTGGCGACAGCTTTTGAACGTTCAAGGGAAAGCTCTTGATTGAATGCATCTGAACCTACATTATCGGTATGCCCGTTAATCCTGATTTTTAAATTGGGGTGCAGCTTCAAATAGTCTAAAACAACATGGAGTTCTTTTTGGTAGCGGACCTTTGGGGTCGTTTTATTGAAATCGAAAAATACCTCTTGGAACACATGGACACTATCCAGTTCAAAATTCGTGACCAAAGTGGAATCCACATTACTCTCATTTGAATCGGTTTTCTGAACCGATACCATATCCAAATAATAATACGAACCCTTGGTGATGTTTCTTTTGGTCTGAAAACTTTGGGTTTTTTTATTATCCTTAAAATTTCCGATGATCATAAAGTTCTCCGTTCCATTGGCCACAAACTCTTTTGTTATCAATACCCAATCTTTTTCGTCGGAATAAAATTTGGAATGGGTGATTTCAAGGCGGTTGGACGTATCTCCCTGCAATCTTGAAAGGTGCATATTGGAAAGTGTCTTGTTGGTTTCTACCGCTACCGGAAATTCGGAAAATAGAATCCCAAATTCCTTTATGGCAAAATCTGATCGTTCTGCCAAGCTTACATAAAAGGAAACCGTATAGCGTTCCCCTTCTATTAAGGTAGCTTTTAAACTTGCCTGTACATATTCCCTATAGTCTTCTGGCGCCAGCATGTAAAAACCTACATACCCAACACCGAAGTCGGCAGGCTGTTCGCCATTAAAATTCTTTGGGGTTCCCATGGCTTGGCTGCACCCATTGAAATAATCGGTGGAACCCAAGGTCGGTGTTTGCCATTGTTCCACATCTTCCTCCAGATTACCCAATTTCACAGGACATTGTTTGAAAACTTCAAAACTGGGATTTTCAACTAGATTTTGGGTATATACAAAACAGCGATTTCCAAAAATAAGCGCGAAAGTTGAAAATAACATCCTAAGAAATCCCATAAGTACCTATTGG
>JBBSKR010000169.1:0-7839 GCA_038256135.1 Flavobacteriales bacterium
ATTATTTTAAAATTTCTGAATTTAATTTTATAACTTTCTTTCCGCAATGAATGGCAGAGCACAATCAAATTTATTTCCGGCCAGTTCAGGAAGTAAAATCAAATATCATCAATATTATTGCGTATCCCTATTCTCCTTTTCAATTTGATTGAAGGCTCTTGTTAGTTCATCCTCCGTTGGTTCTGGTAATCGCTGTTCGCTTGATAATTTGGGTTCAAAACTTAATTTAGTATAAAAAGGAAAGTGGTCAGAATTCGTATCATTCCCAAGATGGACATCCAATAACCTAAATTCTGCTGAAGTGAAAATGTGGTCCAACGGCCATCTCATAATCCAACTCTTAACGTTGTAGGTACTAAAAAACCCTCTTCCTTTTCTCAAATCTAAGAGTCCGCTCACTTTTTGAAAAAGTTCTGTAGTTTCTGACCATGCTACATCATTAAAATCCCCCATTACGATTGTAGGATGTTTAGACATTCTTGTCAGTTGGGCAATCTTCATCATTTCTGCATCCCGATCTACAGATGATGGATTATGCGCTGGGGTGGGTGGTGCTGGATGTATTGCATATAATTGTAAGGTATCATTTGAAGGTAATATCAATTTGGAATGAATTGATGGTATCGTATCTTCAACCATAAACATGACTTTATCCCCATGCAGTTCAAATTTAGAATAGAGTAACATGCCATAGGTATTGTCTAAAGGTACCTCAACCTTATACGGGTAGTCATTCCTTAGCGCTTTTGAAATAAATACTTGCCAATTTTTATCCGTTTCAGTAAATAATACAATATCTGCATCAAATTGCTGTGCATCGTTTAGTACATCAGATTTATTTTTATTTTTCTGTAATACGTTGGCAGTATATATGGATAGCGAAACATTAGTGTTCTTATTTCCATTCAGAACTTCATAAGCTGCCAAGGATGTATAGGGGAATATCTTGGAAACTTGAAAGGTAAAACAAGCTAATAAAGCAATAGTGAAGGCAATATCCAAACGACTTTTGATCTCAAATTTGAAAAAATAGGTGAGTAAGGCTACTGCGGTCAAGAGGGTCAACTGAAGGTGTGGGAAATCAAATACCCTAACGGTCCAATGGTCGACGGCAATAAATGGGAAGATGGTTAGGAGTATCGCTATAAGAGCGAAAATTCGTAATGAAAGTTTGAGTTTTGATATCCTTTTTTCAGACATTTAATATTGATTTTGGCTGGTTTTGATAAATATATGGAAAATGGAAGGATTTAATTTAATTTATCTGAGGTTGAATTCAAATTCAGTTAAATGTCCGTTTTAATAAACTACGAACACGCTAAGTGTTTTCCATAGGTCTTCTTTAACTATATCAATACCATTTGAACCCCAAGAGTTAAATCGACAAGGTCAATAAAATGTATGAAAGTTCAGGATAATACTGTTCACTCATCCTTATAAATAGCGGCAATTTCCTCGCTATATTTTTCTCTAATAACCCTTCTCTTAAGTTTTAAAGTGGGTGTTAGTTCAGCCAAAGAACCATCTTCATGAATAGGCAGCCAAGGAGTGGCTATTAGTTTAAATTTCTTGATCTGTTCTATATGACCAAATTCCGGATTGTAGCTATCGATAACTTTCTGGTATTTCTTGATCACCTTTTCATTCCGTATCATTTGCTCCAAGCTGGTCCAGTCCATTTTTTTATGCAGGCACCAATTTTTAAGGGCCTCTTCTGATGGAAGAATCAAAGCGGAAACAAACTTTTGCTTATCCCCGATAACCATTATTTGTTCGATTAGAAAATCTTCTTTTAACCTGTTTTCAATGGGTGCAGGAGCCACATATTTACCGCCGGAGGTTTTCAATAATTCCTTCTTCCTATCCGTAATCTTAAGAAACTCCTTTCCATCGGGTCCTTTGATCAGTTTTCCTATATCTCCTGTACAAAACCATTTTTTCCCATCCATCATTTTAAAAACCTGGTCATTAATTTCTGGTTTTTGATAGTACCCCAGCATTACGTTGGGCCCATGAGCCAGAATTTCTCCCTCGTCTTCCTTATAATCTCCCGACGTCTTATCAATAAATAAAGCTACACCGTCAATGGCATACCCAACGGTGCCAATCATAGCACCATTAACTTCCAAGGAGTTTCCAGTTAAGGTGGGCGATGTCTCCGTTAATCCGTAGGCTTCTCGAATAGGTATACCCGCTGCACAAAAAACACGTAATATTTTAACGGGACAAGGGGCAGCACCTGTAATAATTTGCTTTACATTCCCTCCTAAAGCTGCCCTCCACTTGCTGAAAACCAATGTGTCGGCCAACTTCCATTTCAAACTTGCACTAAAGGACAATTGCTGGTCTATCTCGTAATCATCCGTGAGTTCCAACGCCCAAAAAAATAATTTCCTCTTAGCACCTTGCAAGGCTAAACCCTTATTGTAAATGGCTTCATAAATCTTTTCCAATAATCTCGGAACTGTAGTAAAAGCAACCGGACGAACTGCTGCCAAATCCCCATTGGGTCCACTGAGATTGTTGGTGCCACAGAAAAATACCGAAACTCCCTTATAGCAATAACAAAAGGAAACGGCCCTTTCGTAAATATGGCAAAGTGGAAGAAAACTTAATACTTTTTCTTGGGGTTTAGCAACTAATAATTTTGCGGTTGCAGTAACCACATGCATTATATTGGCATGGCTCAGCATAACTCCTTTAGGTTTTCCTGTCGTTCCGGAGGTATATATAATGGTTACCAAATCATCCCCTTTGATATTGGATTTGATGCTTTCTAAACTCGAAATGCCTTTGGCGTCAAAAATGGTTTCCCAAAATGGGTTGCCGTTTAATCCATCAAATGTATATATGTGTATTAGGGTAGGTACTGCTTTTTGTGTTTTGGATATTTTATCATATAAATCCAGTCCCCCACAAAAGGCAGCCTTTGCCTCGGCCTCATTTAATATATATTCATATTCTGAAACGCTAATAGTAGGATACAACGGAATACTAATCATACCGGCCATTTGCACGGCATAGTCCATGATAATCCATTCTGGCCTATTTTCATAGGCAACAATGGCGACCTTATCCCCGGGAACAAGTCCTAATTTTAACAAACCGGCCGCCGCCTGTTCTGCGGTATCCTTTACTTTTTGAGTGCTAAAGGATTCCCAATCCCCATTTTTATTCCTTCCACTAATGGAAGCTTCCAGTGGTGTGTTCCTTAATTGGTAGTCGAGTAAATCGAAGAGTCTGGTCATTGGTCTGTTATCTTTTGGCAACCCATGAATATACAAAATAAAGCGTTTTAAATTATGATGTTATTATGGTATTGAATTAGATGCTATTCTACTTGAAACACATGAAAGCAAATCTATCTTCCAAATATCGGATAAATAAAAAACTGCCTATTTAATTATCAAATATTTAATTCTATGACGTTACCATTGCGAAGAATAACATATTGCTATAAAAAAGTTAATAATTTGTTAAATAGTTCTGTTTTTAAAACCCCTGCCTATTTAACTACGTAGGTACTTATATATAACTGAATTTATTAACTTAAAGAATACCTCATTATGAAAAAAAATATGATTAAGGTTATCCAATCTAAAGGTAACTCTAGAAATCCCCGAAGGCAATTTTTGAAACTGGGTGGATTGGCAGTTGCCGGCACCGGTTTAATGCTAAGCTGTTCACTTGACGAAGAATTCGCTACACCGTTGCCCAACCAAGAACCCGATGCGAATAGTGATCATGAAGAGCCGGCAAACGGTATTTTCGATTTAGGCGAAGGCGATTTGGGCGTTTTAAATTATGCCTATGCCCTTGAGCAACTGGAAGCCGATTTTTACACGAAAGTGGTGAATGGTTTTTATTCGAATATCTCGGAGGAAGAGAGAATCGTATTGACCGACCTTTACAATCACGAGGTAAATCACAGAGAATTTTTTAGGGCGGCAATAGGCGCTGAGGTAGGGGACAAGATGGAGTTGATGTTGCCGGATTTGGAATTTGATTACGGAGATTTAGACTTCAGTAGTCGAGATCAGGTTTTAAATATAGCCAAGGCTTTGGAAGATACGGGCGTTTCAGCCTATAATGGAGCAGGGAAATTACTTACAAATCCTACTTATTTGGTTTTGGCCGGTAAAATTGTGTCCGTAGAGGCGCGTCATGCCGCCGCGATTAGAACATTGATAAATCCAGGATCAGCTGATTTTGCCGGAGACGATGTTGTAGACCCGACTAATGCACTTGATCTTGCCCGGGACCCATCCGAAGTTCTTGCCGCGGTCGCAGGTTTAGGATATGTCCAGACTCAATTCACCGCGAATTTTTTACCGTAATCAATTAACTAATACTTAAAAAAATACTATTATGAATATTATAAAATTTTTAGATGAATTTACTACCGATAACTTGGTGGCCAAAAAATCTTCGAGACGCGATATGTTCGGTACTTTCGGTTCTATGGGAAAAAAAGCCGCTATGGCCGCTATTCCTTTTGGACTTGCTACCATGTCCACCAAGACCTATGCACAGGATTCTGGTAACGCTGCCGTTGACGCCTTACAGTTGGCGTTAACTTTGGAATATCTGGAGGACGAATTTTACCAAAGGGCAATTAATTGTAGGGTACTACCTGATGGCCGACCGACTATTGTATATCAGCAAATTGCAAAGCACGAGGCCGCACACGTTGATTTTCTGATTGCAGGTCTAGAGGGTGCAGGCGTTGAGCCCGTTGCCAAGCCGGAATTCGACTTTACCGCTGGGGGGATGTTCGATCCATTTATCGAAAATGGGACCGATATAGAAACTGCTTATGCCCAGCTACTTGCTCTGGCACAAGCCTTTGAAGATACAGGTGTAAGGGCCTATAAAGGTCAAGCCACCAACTTACAGGGCACTCCATTTTTAACTGCTGCTCTGCAAATACACTCCGTTGAGGCTCGACATGCTTCCGAAATCAGAAGATTGAGGGGATTAAAGGGTTGGATTACCGGTATGGAAAGAGGTGAAGGTATGCCAGAAGTTACACAGGCCGTATATAATGGCGAGGATAATCTGATACAAGGTGGGGTCGATGTGACCACGCTCGGCGACGGAGCTCCTTTTGGCTTCGAATCTTCCACTGAAGCTTACGATGAGCCGATAACCAGTGATACTGCGGTGGCCATTGCCAGCTTGTTCATTAAATCGTAGCTAATCTTATATTTATTAGGTTGATCAGAAAAGCACCGCTCAATTATTGGCGGTGCTTTTTTACATTCTCCAGTTCCCACTTCTTGAACACCGATATACCGAAAATACCAACGTAATGACAACAAACGAAAACACCGTAAAGGTATAACGTATTAGGCCTATAGAAATTAAGGTATTGCAGCTATTCGAACATTAGACTGATAAATTCCGCTACACAAGCCGGTTTTTCAACGCCTTCAATTTCAACCGAAAAGTGCCATGTAACTTTAACACCGTTCTCCGCATATTTCTCAATGGCGAGGACTTTCCCGTTTAATCTTAGTTTGCTATCCACTACTACGGGATTTGGAAAACGGACTTTATTCAAGCCATAATTCACACCCATTTTTACCGATTTAACCTGAAGAAGGTCTCCCAACATTTTGGATAATAGGGATACCGACATAAAGCCGTGTGCAACTGGCTTTTTAAACGGTGAGTATTTTGTAGCCTTTTCCACATCCACATGTATCCATTGAAAATCTAAGGTAGCCTTTGCAAAATTATTTATCATTTCCTGTGTAATGGTAATCCACTCCCCTGGCGGAAGTGTTTTACCTTCGTAGGTACCAAATTCCTTTAAATCGTCAAAAACCAGTTTAGTAATTTTTTCCATCGTTTATCTTGAAGTTCCACCATCAATAGTCAAGCAAATTCCAGAAACAAAGCGTGCCTCATCAGATGCCAAATATAAATAACCATATGCGATATCGATGGGTTGTGCCACGGTTTTTAAGGGAATACTTGCCTTAATTGCCTCAAAGTGTTCTTCCGGAATTTTGTCGACCATATCGGTCATGGTGAAGCCGGGAGCTATGGCATTGGCGGTTATTCCATATTTGCCCAGTTCCATGGTCCAGGTCTTGGACATGGCTATGACCCCCGCTTTGGTTGCCGCATAATTGGTTTGGCCAAAATTACCTCGCAATCCCACATTGGATGCCGCACTTATAATTCTTCCATAGTTGTTTGCCTTCATGTAAGGTGCTACTGCCTGCGCGCAAATAAACACCCCTTTCAGATTCACCTCGATAACAGTGTCGAATTCATCTTCACTCATTTTTTCCAAGGTGCGGTCCCGTGTGATTCCGGCATTGTTGATTAGGATATCAATTTTACCATATTTGGAATTCACCTGCTCAAAGAGTGATTCTACCGCCGCTTTATCGGTTACCGAAACGGTATGGAATTCTGCCTTACCCCCAGTTTCAATTATATTCTCCGCTACTTCATGGCCTTTGGCAAGTAAATCCATAATTATCACCGTCGCACCCTCCTTTGCGAACAGTTCGGAAATCGCCTTTCCAATTCCCCGTGAACCTCCGGTTATAATTGCTATTTTATCTTTTAATCTCATTGAAATATGTTTAGTAGTTTATATGTTTAAAGTTTATGCTACAATTATAAATTTATAGGTAGTGTTGTTTTATTAAATTTGTACAACCATTTTCCCTTTCACCTTTCGGTTCATCATTTCATCCAAAGCTTCCTTTGTGTCTTCCAAGGGAACCATATTATGAATATGGGGTTCTAACTTGCCTTCGGCATGCCATTGCATCAGGGTCATGGTGTTAGCCATATTTTCCTTGGGGTATTTCATCGCAAAACCACCCCAGAAAACGCCAACTATCGAAGCTCCTTTCAATAAGGGTAGGTTTAATGGAATCTTAGGTATCGTACCTGCCGCGAACCCAACCACTAAATAGCGACCGTTCCATGCAATAGCTCTTAATGCCTGCTCGGAAAAATCGCCCCCTACAGGATCGTAAACTACATCCACACCTTTTCCCTCCGTTAGCTCTTTTAAAGTGGCTTTCAAATCTTGTTTGGTATAATTTATAAGTTCATCTGCGCCGTATTCTTTACAGAGTTCCAACTTTTCTTGAGTAGACGCTGCCGCAATTACCTGGGCTCCCATTAATTTCCCCAGTTCAACAGCGGCCAAACCAACCCCTCCCGAGGCACCCATGACTAAGAGGGTCTCCCCCTCCATTAATTTGGCCCTATCTTTTAATGCATAAAAGGACGTACCATAGGCCATCATAAAGGATGCCGCTACTGGATAGTCCATTTGGGGTGGCTTCGGAAAACAAGCATTCCCTGGTACGATCACTTCTTCGGCCAAGCCGCCATGAGCTACAAAACCAAAAACTTCATCGCCCACCTTTAAATGGGTCACGCCATCGCCTACTTCCTTTACAACCCCCGCTATATCGCTTCCGGGTGTAAATGGTAGCTCTGGTTTAAATTGATATAAGCCTTGAATGATTAGCGTATCAGGGAAATTCAATCCGCAAGCCCTTACCTTCACTACTACCTCCTTTGGACCTGCATGTAGGGAATCTATGTCCTCCAACTTTAAATTAGATGGTGGACCGTATGTTTTACATCGTATTGCTTTCATTATTCAAACTAATTTTACAAATTTTAATTATCGTGTTCCAAAGTTCTCTCCCGAAGTTTCCGGACGCTCGAAATGACAATAGGGCTCTTGCTCCAGTTTCCAGTTTCAGTTTCCAGTTTCCAGTTTCCAGTTTCCAGTTTCCAGTTTCCAGTTTCCAGTTTCCAGTTTCCAGTTTCCAGTTTCCAGTTTCCAGTTTCCAG
>JBBSKR010000170.1:0-7802 GCA_038256135.1 Flavobacteriales bacterium
CCTTACCGGGATAACAAAAACCCATGGGCAATACGGCAAAATTATCCGGATTAAAGAATGCTGTGTCTGTTACGCCCAACCATTCCCGTAGCTTTTTACCACTTGGGTCATCCCAAGCCCTATTTTGTTCGTGCGCCTTCCTCCCCGGTGCCTGACTGACCAATATGATTTTTGAACGCTTCGTACCTGCAATTATCGGTCTTGGCCCCAAAGGCAAATGGGCCCTACACACCTCACAACTTCTTATTTCGTGTAGTAGCTTTTCCATTTTATTACACTACAAAAGTCCTTAACAACCAAATCGTCAGCATCCCCCAAAAAGTACCGGTGGCCATACTTAAAATGGCCAATACTATGGCATGGGGCATCCATTTTAAATTATAGGCAGCCGTCACCGCCGGTGCAGTGGCTATTCCTCCAACATTTGCCATGCTGGCAATAGGTACCCAAGCCATATTAACGTTCAAAAGTTTTGCCACTAGTATCATGAAAACAAAATGGCCTATCAACCAGATGGAAAGAAAGCCTAAAAAAGGCATATTAAACCCTAGCGTAGCGATTTGAAGTTTAAGTCCCAGAACAGCCATTACCACAATGATCAATATTCCTCCAGCTTTTAGCGCAAAACTGTAATTCCATCGTTTTGTAAAATTACTTAAAGCCAGCCCCGCAATGGATAATAGTACGACTTTCACAACAAAACTATCAATCAGGAAATTACACAACACTACCGTTCCAAACAAAATCAATGCACAGGCCAATGGCTGTAATTTCCCGCCAGTTTCGACCCGAATATCCTCCGGAAGGGCAATATCGGAAACCTTGAACCAATTATTGAGTGCCTCACTTTTCTTGATGCCCTGAAACATAAGAATGGTCCATACATTCACCAATATAGTGTCCATCACCAAAACCGTAAGAAAGATGTTTTCAGGACAATCCACCAATTCCTTAAGGACCAACTGACTCGTACTGCCTCCGATCCAACTTCCTACAATGGGTGGAATGCCCATCCAATAGTGGTCCTTAATCATGGTCTGGGAAATCAATTCCGTTTCCGAAAAGAGCAATACCAGTAAAACCGGAAATACAGCAATGAATAAAGATCCCGATGCAAAAACCAAAATAGGTTTATAGCCTATGGCTTTTAACTGACCCAAAGACAAACTACTCATGACCGAAATTATGGCCAAAGGAATAAAATAATCCTTACTGAAATTATGGATACTGGCCTGTGAATAGTCGGCATTCAAAACATATGAAATAATAGCAGGAATGATATAGGCCAAAAGAATGGCCGGTACCCAATCAAAAAGTGATTTAATGTGTTTGTTTTCCCATCGGTCCAAAAAATAAACAGCAATGACCGTAATGGTGACGATACTCCATGGTGCTAACATGGTTTCAATTTAAGCTATTTTTTACCTCCAACTACGATTACAATTTCTCCCTTGGGGGGTTTTTCGGTAAAATGCCTCAGAACTTCCTCCACCGTACCACGCACCGTTTCTTCATATAATTTGGTCAATTCCCTCGAAACGGAAATAGGCCTATCCGCGCCAAAGTATTCCAAGAAATGTGATAAGGTCTTCACCAATTTATGTGGTGATTCATAAAAAATAATGGTTCGGGTTTCTTCAGATAAGAATTTAAGTCGGGTTTGTCTCCCTTTTTTTGCGGGTAAAAACCCCTCAAAAACAAACTTGTCATTGGGCAAACCGCTATTGACCAAAGCCGGCACAAAGGCCGTAGCACCCGGCAGGCATTCTACTTCAACACCCTGCTCAACACAGGCTCGTGTCAATAAAAAACCTGGATCTGAAATAGCGGGGGTTCCTGCATCTGAAATTAAGGCGATGGTCTCATTATTTCGCAATCGGCCAACCAAATAATCTACCATGGAATGCTCATTATGCATATGGTGGCTTTTCATCGGAGTGCTAATTTCAAAATGCTGCAATAGTTTCCCGCTCGTTCGGGTATCTTCGGCAAGAATTAAATCAACTTCCTTAAGCATACGTATCGCCCTTAAGGTCATATCCTCCAAATTCCCTATGGGGGTCGGAATCAAATACAATTTTCCCATTCGATTAAAGTAAAAAACCCAACACAAGGGTTGGGTAAATGATGCTAGTATGCTATTTATCAATCAAATCTACGTCCCACAAACTCCATAAAGCGCACCTCATATTCCTCCTTACCTTCCCAATTCTTATAGTCGGGTTTTACCATATTCTGTATGAACGCAATAGAACGCTCTTCAGAATCAATGGTATTCAGTTGTGATAAAACCCGATTATAGTCTTCCATACTCTCATTGAACAAATGTTTGACGAATGCCAATCGATTGTTGAGATCTACTTTTACGTTTTTCTTGCCTAAACGATCGTTCAAAGATTTAGGCAAAACCTCTTTTTTAGTCAAATCCTCATTGGCAGGTGTAAAAAGCTCCTTGTCATTTTTCATGTAATTTGGCTTTGCCATAAACTCCGCCAAAACATCCTCCAACTGTTCATTATTGGGCATTTCTGAGACCATATCTTTTATAGTATCCATCCCCGGAATCATGATATCCTCATCATGGGGATTGTTTTCAGGTACCGATTGGTTGGAACGCAAAACCGCATTCGCCATTTCTTCGAACTTTGCCGTTATGGCATTTTTAGATACATCTACTTGCATATCGTTCAGTTCCACTTCAATAAACTTTAGAACCGCCAATTTTTCATATAGCGACTTGGAAACTTCATATAATCCGGCGATATCATCTAAATTATCCGCAGTAAGGATATCGGTAGACAATTTTCTTAATTCCTGTTTCAACTTTCTTTTCATCACACAATTTTTAAGGTCAAGACCAAGAAGGTGGCTTTTTTTAATAACTTTATCATTCTTAAAAAATAAACGAAAAACCCCTTATTTTCGTCTAAAATTACAAAATGTTTCTTGAAAACACGGTCAATCATAAAGAACAATTTGGGTGGATAGAAGTTATCGCTGGGTCTATGTTTTCTGGAAAGACCGAAGAGTTGATCCGTCGGCTAAAACGGGCACAGTTCGCAAAATTGAAGGTAGAGATCTTTAAACCAATGGTCGATACCCGTTACGATGCTAAAATGGTCGTGTCACATGATGCCAACGAAATCCGTTCAACCCCGGTACCTGCAGCCGCCAATATTCGTATTCTTGCAGACACCTGCGATGTAATCGGTATTGACGAGGCACAGTTCTTCGATAATGAAATTGTAACGGTCTGTAACGATTTGGCCAATAAAGGCGTACGGGTCATCGTTGCAGGTCTGGATATGGACTTTAAAGGGAAACCGTTTGGACCTATGCCTGCTCTAATGGCCACCGCCGAGTATGTGACCAAGGTACACGCCATTTGTACCCGTACCGGCAATTTGGCCAATTACAGCTTTAGAAAATCGAGCAACGATAACTTGGTCCTATTAGGGGAAACGGGAGCCTACGAACCGTTGAGCCGTGGTGCCTATTATAGGGCCATGCTTAAGGAAAGGGTTAAAACCATGGATGTCGACTCCGAAGAAATTGAAGCTAAAAAAAAGAATAAGGATGGCTAAGGCTAAGGAAACCGTTTTAGAAATCGACTTAAAAGCATTAGCACATAACTATAACTATTTGCGCACTAGGGTAAAACCGGAAACCAAATTTATGGCGGTTGTTAAAGCCTATGCCTACGGTAGTGATGCCAAGGCTATTGCAATATCATTACAAGATTTAGGTGTGGACTATTTTGCCGTCGCCTATGTGAACGAAGGCATACAACTAAGAAATGCCGGTATTACAAAACCTATTTTGGTGCTTCACCCACAAAAAGTTCATTTTACAGCCTTGATTGAACATTGTTTAGAACCGAGTATTTATTCTAAATTAGTATTAACCGATTTTATTTCTACTGCTCAACAACTAGGGGTGGAAAATTACCCGGTACATTTAAAGTTCAATACCGGATTGAATCGATTGGGCTTTTCAGCAGAGGAACTGCCTGAGCTATCCCATCTTATTTCGAATCAAAATACGATTGAGATAATCGCCATATTATCTCATTTGGCTGCTACGGAAGATAAAAACGAAACCGAATTTACGTTACTTCAACTACGGCGTTTTGAGCACATTTGCCAACAAGCGGATGCTTTCTTTACGAACAAGCCCTTTAAACATGTTCTGAATACTTCAGGAATCGTCAATTATCCACACGCACAATACGATATGGTTCGCAGTGGGATAGGGCTTTACGGCTATGGTAACGATCCCGAAGTAGATCGAAAATTAAAGCCCATTGCAACCTTAAAGACCATTATAGCACAAATACATACCATCCCTTTTGGGGAAACCGTAGGCTACAATCGAAAATACAAATCAAGGGGAGATACTAGGACTGCGACCCTACCCCTTGGCCATGCCGATGGTATTGGCCGACACTACGGCAATGGTAAAACCTATGTTAGTATAAATGGCCATAAAGCACCGATTATAGGAAACGTGTGTATGGACATGATTATGGTCGATGTTACGGGAATAAATTGTGCCGAAGGGGACGAGGTCATTATTTTTGGGAGGGAACTGACAGCGGCGGCTTTTTCACAAACGGCCAATACAATTTCCTACGAATTGCTAACGGGACTGTCACAACGTATTAAGCGCGAAATCAAAAGTTAGGACGATACCTAGACATTTAATTAAGGAATTCCTATTTTTAGTACATTGCGCACCAATAATCAACCATTAATATAAACACTAGAACATGTTAAAAGAATTCAGGAATTTCATTATGACGGGTAATGTTATTGATTTAGCCGTAGCAGTTATCTTGGCAGGTGCCGTAGGGATGGTCGTTAACGGCTTTGTAACCGATATTATGATGCCTATTGTCGGTCATTTTAGTGGCGGTGTAGATTTCGCCGATATGAAAGTTGTACTTTCCGAAGCTATAATTGCTGACGATGGAACTGTAACAAAGCCCGAAAATGCGGTAATGTATGGAAATTGGGTAAACGCCATCATCAACTTGGTCATTGTTGGATTTATTCTGTTCCTTATTGTCAAGTCATACAACAAAACCAAAACCCCACCAAAACCTAAGAAAGAGGCTCCTAAGGGACCAACTACCGAAGAACTTTTGATGGAAATACGTGATGCCCTAAAAAAATAAATGAATTGCCAACGGGGAGCGATAACGGTATTAGAATTAAGACCGTTGCACTGACAAGAAACAAGACCTGTTGGCTGAGCGGGGTAGGAATAGCCCTTTTTGCTTTACCTACGAGCAGGTAGATCTTGAATCTTGATTATTTGAACAGATTCATTTTCTGACTGCTACCCTGCGGCGAAACCTCGAGGCATGCTAAATATTCAAAATATTTCCTTGGAATCTTCCAAGATACCGTTGCACTGCAACTCATTTTAACCAAAACCGTCAATCTCGTTTCGCTAACTTGTTTGACGGTTCTTTTTTATTTTAAACGTAACTGGTCCTAACTATATCGAAAGAACATGCTAAAAGGAAATCGGATAAAATTGAATGTTACAAATTAAACATTTTGTTGTATTTTGATTATTCTTAATCCTTTCCCTTGTGAAGGTTATCGTATTGGTTATTTTTGCCGCTTAATAATAAACTAACAAATGAAAGTAGCTGTAGTTGGTGCAACGGGAATGGTAGGCGAAGTGATGTTAAAAGTATTGGCAGAACGAAATTTTCCGCTAACGGAATTAGTATTGGTCGCCTCTGAACGTTCCGTAGGAAAGAAATTGTTCTATAAGGATAAGGAATATACCATTATCGGATTGGCGGATGCAGTTGCTGCAAAACCAAATATTGCCATCTTCTCGGCAGGCGGGGACACTTCGCTGGAGTGGGCCCCAAAATTTGCTGAGGTAGGCACTACTGTTGTCGATAATTCTTCCGCATGGCGTATGGACCCAACCAAAAAACTGGTGGTCCCAGAAATTAACGCCCATGAACTTACCACTTCGGACAAAATTATTGCCAACCCGAACTGTTCAACCATTCAACTGGTCATGGCCTTGTATCCATTGCACAAAAAATATAAAATGAAACGTGTCGTGGTTTCTACCTACCAGTCCGTTTCCGGTACCGGGGTCAAGGCTGTAAAGCAACTGGAAAACGAAATCGCAGGAATACAAGGTGAAATGGCCTACCCGTATCCTATAGGTCGTAATGCACTGCCCCATTGTGATGTGTTCTTGGAAAACGGATATACTAAGGAGGAAATGAAATTGGCTCGTGAGCCCCAAAAAATATTGAATGATAGTACCTTTTCCGTTAGCGCAACCGCAGTGCGTATTCCAACAGCTGGTGGGCACTCAGAATCCGTCAATGTAGAATTTGAAAATGATTTTGACCTGCACGAAGTCCGTCAATTATTAAACGCTATGCCCGGAGTAACCGTTCAAGATAATCCGGATACCAATACCTACCCAATGCCAATATATGCACATGACAAAGATGAAGTTTTTGTAGGTCGTCTACGTAGGGACGAAACCCAACGGAATACGTTGAACATGTGGGTCGTTGCTGACAATTTGAGAAAAGGTGCAGCCACCAATGCTGTGCAAATTTCAGAGTACCTAGTAGCAAATGGATTGGTATAAACAGATCCGTTAGGAAACGTTAAAACCTTCAAAACTCTTTTGAAGGTTTTTTTATGGTATTTTAGCATCAAAACCATGAATACGATGAAAAAATTGTTTCCCGGTCTATTGGCCATTTTGTTATTTTCTTCCTGTCTAAACGAACCTAAATCAGAAGCCATTATTGTGAATTATCCCGTTACCGCAAAAGTTGATACCGTTGACACCTATTTTGGAACCGATGTGCCAGACCCGTACCGCTGGTTGGAGGACGATAGAAGTACGGAAACCGAAGCTTGGGTAAAAGAACAGAACAAAACCACCTTTGGCTATTTGGAAAAAATTCCATTTCGGAACGAATTAAAGAGTCGATTGGAGAAATTATGGAATTATGAAAAGTTAGGTTCTCCGCGTAAAAGAGGGGAGTATACTTATTTCTATAAAAATGACGGATTACAGAATCAATATGTTGTTTATAGAACCAAGGGTGATGGGGAACCTGAGGTTTTTCTTGATCCCAATACATTTTCAGAAGATGGTACAACGTCCTTAGCAGGTCTAAATTTTACTAAGGATGGCTCATTGGCTGCCTATCTTATTTCGGAAGGCGGTAGCGATTGGCGCAAGGCCATTGTCTTGAATACTGAAACCAACGAAATTGTAGCGGATACTTTGGTGGATATCAAATTCAGCGGTGTTTCCTGGCGAGGCAATGAAGGATTCTATTATTCGAGTTATGATAAGCCAAAAGGTAGCGAGCTTTCAGCAAAGACAGATCAACATAAAGTATATTACCATAAGCTAGGTACTTCCCAAGAAACCGATGAGCTCATCTATGGAGGCACTCCATTGGAAAAGCACCGATATGTAGGTGCCAGCGTTACGGAAGATAATAAGTATTTGGTCATAAGCGCATCCGTTTCCACATCTGGCAATAAACTGTTCATTAGGGACCTTGAGGATCCCAACGGACTTTTAATTCCTATCGTGGAAGATACGGATTCCGATAATTACGTCATCGATAATGTTGGGTCAAAATTATACATTGTAACGAACCGAAAGGCCCCCACTCAAAAAATAGTAACCGTAAGTGCTGAAAACCCGCGGCCAGAAAATTGGGTGGATTTTATTCCAGAGACTGAAAATGTCCTTAGTCCGAATACCGGCGGTGGTTATTTCTTTAC
>JBBSKR010000171.1:0-7796 GCA_038256135.1 Flavobacteriales bacterium
ACCAATAATATTATTACAGCGCTAGCACCTAAAGACGAAAAAACCTTATGGTGCGGTACCTTTAATGGACTATACACGTTCGTAAAAAAGAGAGGAACTTTTTCAAAAATTCCACTTAACCAAACCGATCCAAGTTACGAAGACAAAGAAGTAACCTCCATTCTAAATGATGGTAAAAATACATGGGTGGGTACTTTTGGTGACGGTCTAAAACTATTGACCAATAATAGGGTTATAAAAACCTTTAGTAGTTCAACATCCGAGGAGACAATTAGCGATAATTTTTTAATGGATATTGAGTATGTAGATTATGGTCTTTGGATAGCCACTCAAAATGGATTAAATTTTTTTGACAAGACCACGGAAAAGTTTAAAAGATATTTAAAACAGGAAGCTCCCTATTCAATTTCAAATAATAACCTTACCTGCTTGTACAGAGATTCAAAAAATAGATTATGGATAGGCACTGATTTTGGAGGTATTAATTACTTTGATGAGACCACGGAAAATTTTTATGAAATCAATGGATTGAATGGTCTAACCGATCAAACCATTGCTGAAATTACCGAAGACGAAAATGGAAATTTATGGATAAGTTCATCAAGTTTTTTATATAAAATCACATTCAAGGATTTTTCACCACCTTTTGAAAAAGAAGATTACGAAGTGGTCAAATACTCTAGTTTTGATGGCCTTACTATTAAAAATTTTTCTAGAAATAGCAGTGCGGAACTCGGTGAAAACCAATTAATTTTTGGAGGTTCCAATGGACTTCAACTTATAGATACTAAGAAAATAGTCAAGTTTAGGCCAGATCACAATATTTCCCTAACCAAATTAAAAGTAAATAATCAAGAGGTGTTTCCAGGTAGTGGGGATTCCCCTCTTGAAAAGCAAATATATGAAACATCAGAAATTCAATTAAAACATGATCAAGGCTATGTGGGTCTAGATTTCACTACGTTCAATTTTGCCAGTACCCAAAAAAATCAGTTTGATTATAAGTTGGATAAAGTTCCGTTTAAGGATGAGTGGCACAGTTTGGGATTTCTCAATTCCGTAAATCTTAACGGTCTCACCCATGGAACGTATAGACTAAGTTTAAGGGTACAGCCTCAAAGTGAAGACGATGAAACCAAAGTGACGCAATTAGGTATCATAGTTTTGCCCCCTTGGTGGAAAACTTGGTGGGCTTATTTATCATATGCTGTATTTGTTGTAATTATTCTGTTGACCATAAAAAAGTTCGTTCAAAATAGGATTAAACTTAAAAAGGAGCTTTTCATTGAACAAGTAGAAAAAGAAAGACAAACAGAACTATATCAAATGAAATTGGATTTCTTTACAAATATATCCCATGAGTTCCGTACTCCTTTAACCTTGATCAATGGCCCCTTGGAAGAGCTGATTGACAAATCAAAGGACAACCCAGAAGTTGAACGTAAATTGAGTTCTATCAAACAAAACTCTGATCGTCTACTACGACTAGTCAATGAATTGGTCGATCTACGAAAATCAGAAAAGGGGAAGCTTAAGATTTACTGTGAGGAATACGATATTATTCCTTTCTGTTTCGGTATCTATGATAATTTTAGAGGACTTGCGGAAAAGAAAAATATAGATTATAAATTTGTGATGAACAACAATAACATTTGGGTTTACTTTGATAAAAACCAAATGGAAAAGGTCATTTACAACATATTGTCCAATGCATTTAAATTCACACCTGATAATGGAAAAATATCTGTTGTTGTAGAACAACGAATGGAAGATGCTGATTGGGTTGATATTTTAATAAAGGACAATGGCATTGGTATTCCAGAGAGCAGCAAGAATAAAATTTTTAAAAGTTTTTTTCAGGTTGATGATAGACGAATAGAAAGCAAAGGTAGCGGTTTAGGTCTTGCTTTGGCCAAAAGTATAGTAAGGTTGCATAATGGAAAAATTGAGGCTAAAACAGAAATGGTTCCTAGGGGCAATGCAAATTCTACTACGGTATTCAAAATTTCATTAAAGAAGGGTAATAGTCATTTAGAGGACACCCAAATAGTACAGTCTAGTAATAAAGTGGTTCAAGATCAGGAAGAAATTAAAAATCTTGATACTATTTTCCCGAAAAAAGATACGGAGTTAGAAAATGAAAATAACGAGAATAGTAAGACCATAATGGTCATAGATGACAACCCGGAAATAAACACCTTTATTTATGATATATTAAAGGAAGATTACCGGGTACTCACCTTTGAAAATGGCCATGATGCGTTGAAACACCTAGACCATGAATTACCTGATTTGATTGTAAGTGATATTATGATGCCCAACATGGATGGTCTAGAGCTTTGTCAAACTATAAAAACTACCGAAAGCACTAACCATATACCCGTAATCTTATTGACCGCAAAATCCTCTACCCTTAATAGAATTGAAGGATTGTCCACCGGGGCTGATAGTTATATTTCAAAACCTTTTAGCACCAAGGTTTTAAAACTGAACATCTCCAATATTTTAAATAATAAGGAGATTATGAGACAAAAATACAGCGGTAGATTTATGGTAGATTCTGAGTTGAAGTCTATTTCGTCGCCAGAAGACATCTTTATAAAAAAACTAATGACGGTGATTGAATCCAATTTGGAAAACCCCAATTTTGATGTAAACGAACTGGTTCAGGAAATTGGGATGAGCAGAACTGTTTTATATAAAAAAGTTCAATCTATTTCCAATTATTCGTTAGCTAATTTAATTAAGAAAATACGGCTAAAGAAAGCGGCTGATATTTTGGGTAAGACAAGTTTTCATGTTTCGGAGGTAGCCTTTATGGTAGGGTTTAATGATCGTAAATATTTTAGTAAAGAATTTAAAAAGGTCTACAAACAAACACCATCTGAATTCAAGGCAAATGTTAAAGAACAACAAGTTTGATCAAAAATGAATTTTAGACCTACTAACTAAGGGCCTGTGTCGAGATTATTATAATTTTGAATAGTAGATAAAAGGTTGTCTATAACATCAAAGATGGATTCGAATAAAATGAAAACGACTTCACTACAATTTATCCTAGCTATTTAAAGTTGATTTTCAGATGTTTTTCGCACCTGAAATCAGGTCGATAAAAATGTTATTTGTAGCAAAGCTAAAAAGTAAGATTTAAAAACTTGTGAATTCTCAATAACTCAAGATTCTATAGCGAATTAACTTTGTATTTGTTGAAGGCTGTCAATGGTTATAATATTTCGATTAAATAGGATGTTCCTGTTCCTAAACAAAATAGTTTACAGAACAGGAACATCCTATTTTGGTATAGTATTAATCCAATAAAATGCAGTATATAATACTAAAATTACATATCTCATTAGTTGGATGGATATTCGCTTGCTGGCCCTAAACGGTTTATTGATTTCCTGTTAAGGCCATGTGCCTAAGCTGCCTCATCTTCCCTGTTTTGGTTGTTGTTTTTTTCATATTCCAAGACATAGGTAGGCACGGCAATACGGTTTTCGATATTCCTGTCGTGTATACGGGAAATTAACTCGTTGTCCAATGCTTTTTGGATTCTCATAAATTCTCTTCCGGTAAGCTCAATTTTGGAATCCTCCCGATAAGAATATTTCGATTGAAGTTGCTTTTTGTATTCGGCAATGGTCGAATTAACGAGCACGCTGTTTTCAGCCACAAACTGAGTAAATGTTCCTTTGGCCTTACCAGTTACCTTTTGAACAGCTACAACCAATTCTGAGATTTCGTAATTCCCGCTTTCACCCGCCCTGAAAGCCAACGACAAAGAATCGAATTCTCTTGAAAAGTGTCCATACGCGAATGGTTGATCATTGTTTAAAAAAACTCCTAAAGTTAATTCCTTAGAATTTCGTTCGATTACTTCAAATTTTATTGTATTCATAATTTTAAAATTTAGCGCTTGTTTATATTTAATTTTTATAATATGACTTTTTGCAGTAGCATAGAATTAAGGATATGTTACAATTCGTCCTGTCTTGAATAGAGTCGGCTAAATCCTTTACATGATATAGGCCGTCATAATCCACGCCATAAAAGAACCGTACCGTTTATTTTTTTTGTTTTGCCAAAAGGTACTGCTACGATAACTTTCGTCGGGAGAAACGACCTCAAAGGTTTGCCCTATATTATCAATTCCAAACATAGTATTTATAGTTTAAGTTAAATTCAAGATTTTAATAACGGGTCACCAACTCCTAGAAAGCATTACTTTTTTCCAAAAAATCAATCCCATACCAAATTAAAATCCAACCTTTATATTTTACGTTTTCAAATATCAGATGCTGCCCAATTGTACTGTGGTAAAGGTTGTTTAGTGCATTTTTTTTCAATAAGAGAAACCCCTGCAATACCCGTCAAGGGCATGCAAGGAAGCATTATTAAAAGACAAAGAACTTTTACCATTTTATTGGATGTTTAATTTCAAATTTAGGTTCCCTACCATAAGTTTTAACCTTAAGTTTTAATTGTAAGTAGGAAATACCTCACAAATTAATAATAATATTGGATGAAGCACAAAATAATTTGGTAAAATACCCTGTTTTGTTGTGAAACCTTCCAAAAGTGTGGTATTGAAACGTAAGTCTTTTATATTGATTCCGGTATGAACTCGCAAGTAGCGCTCTGCCATATCAATTAGGTAGGCTTTTATTGACTGGCTGTCTCATATATAGCTTTGATCGTGTTCATTACCTGAAAATGGTAAAATAATGTCCCACGAATTTCCTTTCGTCATTTTCTCATTTGGCTTAAGGACATACCAATAATTGCCAGTTGTAAGAGGGAACTTGTCATAGCTCCCGTCCCTTTACTTGTCGTCAAGACCCATTCTATAGGCTACCCGACCATAACGGTCAAATATTTTGATATGTATATATGGAAATTGATCAATGTTTCCGGGCTTCCAGGATTCATTTAAAACATTTCCGACTGGTGTAAAGAAATTCGGAAACTTGATATCGCAAAATTCCATATATATCTCGGCGTTGGCCTCACATCCATTTTCATCTACAAATGTTGCGCTATATAACACGGTTTCGCTAATGAAATGCGTAATGCCCAGCCCATTGGTTAAACCATCAATGTAAAAGTTGTATTCCTAGTTGCCACCTGTCGCTACGGCACTAAGCTCATTAATATTGTTCTGTAACAACGTCAACAATAAAGGCTCGAAATTCTTAATTTCATAATTTACCCTAGAAGTAACTCCATTGGAATGGGCTTTGTTAACATAATGACTGCTGGGGTCATATTTATGAAATTGGCTTCATGGACCATCTCATCTGAATCTGAAGAATCCAGGGCATACAACACTTCAGGCATCACCAATGGGTCTTCATGCACCAGTTTTCGATCGGATACTTTTGCATGTATTGTGTCTTTGTGGTTGAAAACAAAAGGTCTGAAACATTTCCTAGTGATGTAAGCCGCCATAATTATTTTTTCAATATAATTTCAAAACAGTCCCTCAGAATAGGTAAATACCTCTGTACCCGCCTCTCTTAAAATGTTATATTGTACAAAGGTTAATTCCTTTTTCCATTCAGCATTGGATTTTTGTACCGGGAATGAATGGTTTTTTGCAAGTTCTGGCTCAACTAATGCCTTTTCGTTGTTTTGTGCATTTTTCTCACTTTTTTTTTGAGCATTGCTTTGACATCCAGCAAGAAGAACCTAAGCAATAGAATAAAACTTAACTTTTTCATGATGTTTAAATTTGTTTTTGATGCTTGATGCGGTACAATATCCGGGCTTGGTAAGGCGTATAAAAAGTGGAGCGCAGCGCAACGGTTTATGCCGCCGTTCAAGAATGGATGTTGTTATTTTGCCTTCAAAAAAGAGGAAACGCGATGGCTCGGCAGTAAATTAAAGCCCTGTACCTGAAAGAAACCTAGAACCACGGAGCGGTACTAAATGCACAATTTAATATTTTAGCATTTGCTTAAATACGATAACCAAGGTATATTCGTACCATGAAAAATAACATCTGTATCCGGTTGGAAGCCGATGCCAAACAAATAATGGATTGCAGGGATATCGTTCAAAAATTGGACAGCTCTTTCGATTCCCTATCGGGCATATTGAGTTTGGCAGGGAATACTGTACGGCTAAAAATTCTTTACCTATTGAACCAAGAAGGGCGTCTGTGCGTATGCGACCTGAGCGATATTCTGGAAATGAACGTGTCGGCCATCTCACAACATCTACGAAAATTAAGGGACAGGAACCTTATTGAACCGACAAAGGAGGCACAGGTAATCTTCTATTCGATAGTAGCGGAAAAAGCACCTATCCTTGCCCCATTTTTCGAGACAATAGACAAACGCGAACTACACGAGACACCGGACAATGGATAAGAACAGAACTTTGATCGGCACTACGGTCATTACTGCAATTGCGGCATCCCTTTGTTGCATAACCCCCGTTTTGGCCTTCATTGCGGGCACGAGTGGAATTACATCCACCTTTTCCTTTATAGAACCTTTCAGGCCTTATTTGATCGGGATAACGGTCTTGGTATTGGTTTTTGCCTGGTACCTAAAGTTGAGGCCCGGAACACAAGAAGAAATCGATTGTGCCTGTGAAGAAGATGAGAAACCGTCTTTTTGGCAATCCAAAAAGTTCCTTGCCGCGGTAACGCTATTTGCACTAATAATGCTTGCGTTCCCCTATTACACCCATGTCTTCTACCCAATTACTGAAGTAGGTAAAGAGGTGGTTTACGTATCGGAGGACGATGTGGGTGAAATAAGCTTTTCCATAAAGGGCATGACCTGTGCCGGATGCGAGGCGCATATCGAAAGAGAGGTAAACAAACTGGATGGAATCCTAACGGTCAAGTCAGATTATCAAAAGGCGAGTACCATTGTAAAATACGATGTAACGAAGACAACCGTGGATAAAATAAAGGCCGCCATTTTAAGTACCGGATATAAAATTATCGAGTAATGAAAGTTTCCCTAAAATCAACTATAATCTGTCCCAGTTGCGGGTTTCAAATAGAGGAGGAAATGCCTACGGATTCCTGCCAATACTTCTATGACTGCAAAAGCTGTGGGGACGTATTGAGGCCAAAGAAAGGGGATTGCTGCGTATATTGCTCTTACGGTACCGTGGCCTGTCCACCTATTCAGAAAGGCTCGGGCTGTTGCTGAAAAATCGTTCCTTTAACGTCACAGGGAGATATGCTCCCGTAAAACGGAGTAAAATCGATTTCTTTGTCACTTCTTTATTCCAGTTACGAAGCGTAGTATCCCATTGTATTGATGTATGGTGTCCAAGACCTTTTTAGGGAAGCTCTTTTCCCGTAATGCCGCTTTTCGCGAAATGCAGGGGAATGTGCTGAACGGGTTATGAAAACGGATTACTCTACTGAAGTAGTGTTTAAAGCGGACTGAACTTCAAAAATGTAGATTGGGAATGAAGTGCTCCAGCCTCAAAACCAATTCGGGATTTCGGCAGGGTTAGCGCAATGCAAATCGGAAGCTTAGAAGTTGTGTCCAAGACCTTTTGCAAAGAAGCGCATTTACCATAACGCAGCTTTTACGGAATGTAGGGGAATGGGCTGAATGGATTGGAACATAAAAAGCTACAACTATTCAAAGCTATTAAAGTATTATTTTTATGCGTAAAGTTTACATTCTTACATCTGGGATCTTGATAAAAACAAGGAGCCCCAGTGAATACGGGGCTTGTCTGTTGTGATCTTGACAAAATTTGAAATAAGGTCGTAATACAATATCCTACCTTACCAATTTTAAGCTTCACACCTCTTTGCGATA
>JBBSKR010000172.1:0-7780 GCA_038256135.1 Flavobacteriales bacterium
AACCTCATCAAACGGAAATTCTTCCGTGACGCCTTTTTTAGATAGGCAGTATTCCCGAAATACCTCTATGTTCATCTTACGTTGGTTGATGGTTGATGGTAAAATCGAAAAAAATATTCATTTATAAAGTCATTCAGAAAAAAAATGTCAACCTGAGCGCAGTCGAAGGACTTTTATTCTTTTATTGCCGAAGGAATCTGTTGAAGTTAGTACAGAAGTATTTCGTTTTTATTCAACAGAACGCTTCGTCGTGCCTTCTCGTAATGAGGTATATTTCGATTTTTGACACGCTCCTCTATTCTCTAATACCCAGTGTCTTTCGTCTTAATCTGGTTAGAACTTAGTATTACCATAAATCCTAAATACTTGTAGAATCGTAAACAATCACCTTAGTCCACAGGTCTTCGGATTCTGAAACAAATACCTTATGAGAAGCTTCATCTTGATAAGCTTTTTGTGCCTCCGCAGATTCAAAAGATAAAATCAATGAATAGGTAAATGAACCATCAACCACATCCCTACTCGCTTTGGGTGGTTTACCTATAAATTTGGTTTTAGCGTATTCTGATTTATCTAAAAACTTCTTTAGTGAATTTTCAAAAGCAGTACGGTCTTCCGCACTGTCGGGATTTTTCAACCAAAAAAATACAGTATGGGAAAAATTGGAATCAAATTCTTTCATTTCGTTTTCATTTTGACCAGTAACTGTGCTGGTCATTAGTACAATTACAAGGATACAAATTATGTTTTTCATTTTTAAATTTTAACTGTTCAACGTTTTTGTTCTAATTGGTCTAATTGCTTTTGTGGAATATGGAGCGCCGTATAATCCAGCTTCCATCCAATGGTTTCCACAATTTTTTCCATAATCAATACAGTCTGGTACGCTTCTTTTCGAGCAGTATCCATCAATCCGCTTTCAGGTATCTTTTCTCGTATATGTTTTTTGGCTTCCAAATTTAATTTGGTCAGGTCTTCCGGAACAAAAAAGTTGAAAAACCCACTCTTAATATCATAGAATTCCAGCTCTGGTTCAATACTCAAAATCTCTGGTTGAGGAAAGTTATCCAAGATGATTTGCTTTTTCCCCTCGTCGGCATGCATTAATATTTTACTAAGGTCATATCCTATTTGCGCTTTGGCCTTGATAACGATCAGTGCTTTTTTCTTACTGCTTACCAAGCTCATAAAATCCTTCACGTTCTCGTATTTATAGATTTCTGCAAAATCGCCTTCCACAGAAATAAGCTTACAGACACTTTTCATCTTTTCCAGCAATACGGTCGATTGATGCGTAGTTATCTCCTTGGTTTTCTTTCCCCTAAAAAAGGAAAAAGCCCAATACATGCCTATGGCACCTAAAATTAAACCCAGAAAAACTTCTAAAATATTATCCATTCGTATTCCCTATTTCGCCCAAATGGGTAAACTTGAATCCCTTTTCAAATTTGAGTCCGTACCCAAAGATACGGTCCAAAGCTATATGTATAAAAAGAATCGTACCTATTAATTGGACAACGGGCAACATAAAATAGATACCTACGAAATATAAAAGTATGGCCATCCCCCTGTGATGTGTTAAATTATAACAGTAAGCGCCTACTTTTGAATTTAATAGATACCCCAGCATGGAGATATCCGGGGCCAAGATCAATGCCGGCAGCAACCACCATTGGTATCCTAATAAACCAAACATAAAAATACCGAGGACCATCAAGGCCAATTCTTCCAATTTTAGTAGATTTTTCATCATTCATTTATTTTAAAAAGTACGGGCCTACTTGGGCTAGCATCGTTTTCAAATGCCGCTACTTGAAGATTTAAGAAATAGCTGCCATCAGTAATGGCATCGGGTACATAAATAAATTCGGTGATGGTGGCGTCCAAACGAATTTCACCATTAAAATTCCAAAATGCCTTATGCGCCAAAAGTTGGCCATTATCCTTTTCCTTATCTATCGAAGGCAAATCTACCAACAGATGCTCAATGCCCAACTCACGGATGAAATGCGCAGCTTCCTCCAACAAGTAGGGCGGATCGGTATGTGAATACTGCCGTTTTAGTTTTTCCGCACTATTGGGCAAGGTGCGTATTACAAGCGCTTGTGGTATCGTTTGCCCAAGCGCATTTTTGATTTGCTTTTTTGTAAGTACCGAATCGTCATCCTTTTCCTCTGGCCGTATGGTGACCACCTGGGCCGTGAAAAAATACTGTCTTAGATTTTGGTTGACCGAGTGATGTTCATTGGTTATATGCCCAACACACTCCGTATGCGTACCATGGGCATGTGGGTTAAACCAAATATCATAAAAGTTGGTAGATGCACCTTTGTCCACTGCACCTACAAATTCCCCATCTGTATGAGGTTTTATTTTCGGATGTTCAACATACCAAGCGTTCACGTTCTCCTTTGTCCCGGTAATGGGAATGGAAATATCCAAGGGTTTGGAAAGGTCTATTTGGTAGATTTTCTTTTTATGATGGATGGTTGTTTTCATAAATCGAAATCATGTTATGTGATGAACCTTAAAAAAATGGTTTTCAAAAAAATATCTAAACTGTTTTAACTACTCAACTTTTTAAGTTTTTCAATTAATTCAGGAATATTATCATCGATAATTGTCCACATTATTTCGTAATCAATTCCAAAATATTCATGAATAATTCGATTCCTAAATCCTGTTATCCTTAACCAATCAATTTGTGGATATAAAACTTTAAAGTCTGAATCAATTCTATTCGCAGCTTCTCCGATTATTTCAAAGTTACGCGCGACTGCATCCATTACCATTTCATTCCCCAGGAATGTTACATAATCGAGGTTTGAAGTATATTTCAGGATTTTTTCGGCTCCTTCGATCATATCAATTAGTAAAAGGTCGTTATCTCTTTTAGACATAAATCAAATCTTCTTCAATGGATTGAAGGTATCTTTTTTTAATTCCGTTTTTCGAAACGAGGTCTACTTTTAATTCAATTAATTTTTCGAGCTCATTGGCCAAATCAATAAATCGAACTCCTATCTTGTCATTGAACTCAACCAGGATATCCAAATCACTATTATAGCCCCCTTCATTTCTGGCAAATGACCCAAAAATGGCCAACGATTTGATAGGATAGGATTGGAACAATCTAATCTTATTCTCTTCTAATGTTGATTTTATATCATTCAACGATTTCATATTGCTAATTTAATCAAAAATCTTACCAACGTTTAATTTCCAAAATCGAACCCCTTCTTGGTATTTTATTTTTAAACTTTTCATATTGCCCCTCCCATAAACAATTTCCTTATCCCAAGTTTACAAGAAAAAGGTCGGCTGCAATCCCATCAGCCAAAAACATCCCTTTTTTGGTAGTTTTCAAAACATCATCCTTTAAAAATAGTAATTCCTCCTTTATATATTTTTCAGCCTGACGTAGGGCATATTCTTGGTACTTTTTACCATAATCCAGCTCTATTTTTATTACCGATACGCCCCAAATCGTGCGTAGGCCTGTCATGATATATTCGTTGTATTTGTCAGTAGTGGATAAAACCTCAACCTCCATCGGTAACACACCCTGCTCCATGGATTTCATATATTTCGCATTATTATTGATATTCCAACCCCTTCTAGTTCCATCAAACGAATGTGCTGATGGTCCTATACCTATATATTTCTTTTGCTTCCAGTAGGCCGAGTTGTTCTGTGAATAAAATCCAGGTTTTGCGAAATTGGATATTTCATAGCAATCGTATCCCGCAGCTTGTAGTGTTGTATTCAATAGATTAAAATGTTCTTGGGTCTCTTCATCAGATGCTGGTATAACCAATCCCTTTTCAACAAAACTGGCAAGTGCCGTTTTGGGCTCCACGGTTAGCGCATAACTAGAAATATGGGGTATGTCATGCCTCAGCGCTTTGTCAATGTTTTCCTTCCATCTTTTGGAATCCATATAGGGCATGCCATAAATAAGATCAATGGAAATATTTTGAAAATGTTCCGTTGCCATTTGAAGGCATTTTTCTGCCTCTTGTGCATTATGCGCCCTATTCATCAATTTTAAATCGGCCTCAAAAAAAGACTGTATGCCTATGCTCAATCGATTAATGGAACTTTCTGCCAACTCGATTATTTTTTCTTCGGATAAGTCATCCGGATTGGCTTCAAGGGTGATTTCCGGGTTGCTAACAACGGTATAATTGCCATAGACCGATGCTATAATTCGCTCTATTTCGTCCGTTTGTAAAACGGATGGCGTACCACCACCAAAATAGATAGTCCCAACCGTTTCCTCCTTAAACTCCTCTTTTCGCAATTCCAATTCCCTACATAAGGCCAAAATCATTTCTTCCTTCTTCTTAAGGGAAGTGGAGAAGTGAAAATCACAGTAGTGACAGGCCTGTTTGCAGAATGGAATATGGATATACAAACCGCTCATATCTTCGCAGTTTTTTCAATTAACAATGTGCAATAAACAATTACAAAAATTATAAGACTACTATTCAAACCTTTTTGATTCTAGTAGATTTTAAGATGGAAAACATAATCCTAGATAATTCATCAGCGTCTTGAATAAGCACTTTGGTTTTCACTTCAACAAGGTAATCAGAATCCTTCAACAAATTAAGCCAATATTTCGTTTCTAAACTTTCTTTATAAGCTATTGAAATTTTAGCTGAAAAATCGGCATTTGAAATTGCTCCATTAGCTTCAGTAATATTAGCTCCAATCGATGTTCCAGAACGTAACAACTGTTTTGACAATACGTATTCTTTTTTAGTAGTGACCAGTGCTTTGTGTACTTTTATAACTTTTAGCGCAAATAGATAAGACTTATCGGACAAAGGATTTGGTTTTTCATTCATAGTCCAAATGTTAATTGTCAACTGTTTATTGTTAATTAATTTTTTTAGGATTTTGCTTCACAAAAGCATCCCACCCCGAGTAACTTTTACCAATATCAACCCTGCCATCATTATAAAAATGGCAGACCGCGGCAGCGAGGCCGTCTGTACTGTCCAGATTTTTCGGCAAAGTTTTAAGTCCGAGGACGCTTTGTAACATTTTTGCAACCTGTTCTTTACTCGCATTTCCATTGCCGGTAATGGACATTTTAATTTTCTTGGGCAGGTATTCCGTGATAGGGATTTGACGTGAGAGTCCGGCCGCCATAGCTACGCCTTGGGCCCGGCCCAATTTGAGCATGGATTGTACATTCTTACCAAAAAAGGGAGCCTCAATTGCAATCTCATCGGGGTGATAGGTATCTATCAGTTCTATGGTACGTTCAAAAATAAGTTTTAATTTAGTGTAGGGGTCATCATATTTTTTAAGTAACAGTTCGTTCATTTGCATGAATTCCATTTTCTTACCCGTTACTTTAATGAGTCCGAAACCCATGATGGTAGTTCCCGGGTCAATCCCCAATATGATTTTTTCGTGTGCCACTATGCCTAATTTGTATTTAGTTGAACGGGAATACGGTATTTCGTATTTACCGGAATTCCCCTCTTTAAAGCGGGTGCAAGTTTAGGAAGATTCTTTAAACTTTGGGTGATTACACCATCAAATTCAGGCATTTGTTTCAATACAGAGGCATCCTTTTCGATAGCGGTTACATCGATTCTGCCCAAGGTATCAATAATAAAAATAACGGCAACGGTCTCACTTTCTTTGTCAGAAAGGGTAAATTCAAAATCATTCAATGTCTCTTGAAAATGTGTGGTAAGCGTTTCCTCAAAGCATATTTTCTGTTCCGTTTTCGTGGCCGTTTCGTCACAAGTGTAGAAAAATGGATAGGAATCTACGCTGTTCCAATCAATCTGCCGTAGTTCCTCATTGATGAGTTCTTGGGTTCTTTTTTCTTTGGATTCAAAGAGTGAACAAGAACTCAAAAGAATACATAAAAGGAGGTAAAAAAATCGTTTCATTACACCAGTTCTACGGGGAAATTACGATATTTTGTGGAGTTTAATCTTTGGCCAAATGGATTTGTTCCTTTAGTTCGGCAATCCTTTTCCTGACCGATTCGTAATAATAGGGATGTTCGTTCGGATATTGCTTTAGAAAGCCTTGATAATACTCCAACTTCTTGCCTGGATCAGTAGCCAGTTGATCGTAAACGGTGCAGATAGTATAAAAGATCCGCGCATCGGAAGCATCTTCTTTATGTGCCAATTTATAATACTTGAAAGCGGACTGTAAATCGTCTTCTTGCCGGGCGATATCCGCTAGGCCATTATAGCCTTGGGCAAAGATGGGTTTTTGAACGTCCATGGCCTTGTTGATAAATACTTTAGCGCTGTCCAATTTATTTTCTTTCTGATAGACCTTGGCCAAATTGAAATAGGTTTGAGAATTGGTGTCATCGCGCTGTAACAGGATGTCATACGTATCCTTTGCTTTTTCAAATTCCCAGTTTCGATAATAGCAGTCGGCCAACTTTTCATAGACATAGTCTTTGGTCTCTCCCAGTTCCAAGACCCGTTCAAACCAAGGAATGGCATTTTTTTTCTATTGAAAATCGTTGTAAAGTACGAGTGCTTTAAGGTTGATCATGGCTACATCGTTCTCGTAAAACCGAAGTCCTTTTTCTATATAACCCAAAGCATGGTCCCGTTCTTGCTTAATTGTGTAATGTTTAGCCAATTGAAAAAGACTACGCAAATGGGTGCTATCCAAGGCTACGGCAAATTTATAGGAACCTATACTTTCCATTATATTGCCTACATCTTGTAAAGCCCTACCTAAATAGAAATAATGTTCCGGATTCTCGGGACCATCCAATGTTAAGTCAAAAAAAAGTGAAACGGCATTTTCAGGTGCTTCTAATTTTAAGTGCAGCTTGCCTAGTTCAAATATGGCAATCTTTAGATTGGGCTCCCGAACAATAATACTTTCATATTGCAATACCGCTTTTTCAAAATTACCGATGGCGGTATAGCTTCTAGCAATTTGAAGTGCTGCAGCAGTATTTCCAATGCTGGAATATGCGTTGATGGCTCCGGTATAATTACCCATGGTATAAAGGCTATCTGCAACTACTAAAGCCGAAGGTTGCGCCCCGGCTTTAATTATGATTAGCAATAAAATAGCAAAAAAGACCTTTTTCATTTTCGCCAATTCTATTGCAACTTAAAATTAATCGGTATTGAAAACGGAACATTCACAGCTTCACCTTTATTTTTTCCAGGTGTCATTTTAGGTAATTTTTTGATTATGCGTTCTACCTCATCCTCCAGCAATTTATCCGGACCCCTCATTCTTATGTTTTCTATATTCCCTTCTTTGGTAATCATAAACATAGTACTTACCCTTCCTTCTAAACCTGCTTTTTGAGCCTCTGCAGGATAGCTGAAGTTTTTCCCGATATGCCTTTGAATCTTTTCATTAAAACAGGCCCGTTGATCATCGGCATTTTCACAGCCTGGGAAAATTGGGACTTGTTCAATAGTTGCAAAAGGAACTTCAGAACCATCTCCATATTCTTCGACTTCAAATATAACCTCACCCGGACTTTGGTTTCTATCTAATGCATTTTTTACTGCCTCAATTTGATTTTCTAAATTGATAATTAATGGATTTGACTCGTCTGTAGATTTCAAAACCCGTTCTCTTTCAATAACTAGTTTATTATATAAATTTCCTAATGATTGATTTTTAATCTCTGTATTTGATTCAACGTTTACCTTCCAGTCAATAATAGTTGGAGCAGTACTATTCTCCTCATTTACTATCTTTGAAGTCATTTTTATAATTTCATCTATTTCTTTTTGGGTAAGTGAATCTTTAC
>JBBSKR010000173.1:0-7592 GCA_038256135.1 Flavobacteriales bacterium
AGCGGTCGCCAAGGTTCCGAGGCCAGATCTGTAGTAGGATCGATAAACGGCACATAGGGTTTCCCGTGGATGCTGATGGTGGACTTTTTTAAATACACGGATACCTCCCTGTTCTTTTTTTTATATTCCTTTTTCAAATACCCGGCAAATTGCCAGGCAAAATCTGGATATGAAAATACCTTGCGTTCTTGGCCGACGGTGAGGTAATTTTTCGCTACCACGTCAAATGTTTCCTTCGTTTTTTGATCCACTACTTTAAAATCACCTTTTCCATTTCGGCTTCGTAACATCATGCGCCAGCTCATTCGGTGTCCTTCTTCCGTCCATAGAACCTCATCGGTAATGGCATAATGCCTAAGGGGCAACAGCAGTTGGACTATAAAATATAAAGTGCCTCCTAATAGCAGGAGATTACTATACTTGGGTAGCGTGATTTTGGTTGCCGTGTACGGTGATTTTGATTTGAAAAATAATCTTCGGATGGTTTCCGGTTCAAAAAAGAACACGCTAAATGCCAAGGATAAATAGGGAAAAATACCTATTTGAAAAATAGCGGAATTAAATAAATGGAAGAATATGGAAATAAAAAAAGCTGCTTTTCGTGTTGGTTTCCATAGTAAGGCCGGTATAATGAGCAGATCAAAGAGAATGCCTGCCGTTCCGATAATGGTATGCACCCAAGGCTGCTGTAAAATTTCGCCGACCAGCGGATATCCCTTTCGCGGATGCATGAGAATCTTGATCATACTAAAATCCAACCAATCGCCGTACATCTTGGCAATCGAGGCATAAACGTAAACAATAAGCAACTGTAACACAATGATCCATTTGACATACCCGAACATCGCATCGGTTTCCAGTTGGGGGTGTAGTCGTACATCGAGGGAGCGGCTTCTATGCGCAGGAAGGAAGCACATCAAAAACGATATTAAAATAAGCAGGTAATAGTGGTTGTTATAGGCGGTTTTTTGCATTAAATACGTACCTGTCCATAACAGCGTAAATAGTAGAATGCTGACCCTATACTTAAAACCAACGGCTATGCAAAGGCCCAAAAGGCCCATCACACCAAAATAGAAGTACATGCCCAATCCTGGCAAGGGTTGAAGCCAATCAAAATCAATAAAGGGGAAAGTATACCTTGGCGCGATCAGATTTCGTCGTACCCAACCTGTGGCAATGCCACCAAAACATTCCAAAGCTACAAGATAACCAAAGAAGATGCGGAAAATAATCAAAGGGCTATTATCCATCCGCTGAAATAACAACCTGTTCAACATCTTAGCTACTTAAAAATTGAAGTGATTTTTCCTTATCCTTTTCCAATTGTGCTTTTAGGGCATCAACCGATTCAAATTTATGCTCTTCACGTAAACGTGCCAAAATATCTACCTGTATTTTTTGATCATAGATATCGGCATCAAAATCGAAGAAATTGATTTCTATGGATTTTTCCGTTCCGTTAACGGTAGGGTTGAACCCAATGTTCATCATGCCGAAGACCGTTTTTCCTTCCAACCTACTTTCTACGACATACGCTCCATTTTTAGGAATCAGTTTATACTTTTCCGCAACGGAAAGATTAGCGGTGGGATAGCCCAATTGCTTGCCGATACCCTTGCCCCGAACAATGGTGCCGGTCAACATGTAGTGGTATCCTAAATAGCTGTTGGCCGTTTCTATATCGCCCTCTTCCAAGGCATTCCTGATTTTGGTGGAACTTACCGATACTTCGTCTATTTCCTGGGCCGGAATTTCATCAACGGTAAAGTCCAAGGCGTTACCAAAGGTAACAAGGTCCTTGATATTGGCAGTTCTATTGCGCCCAAATCGATGGTCATAGCCAATGATCACTTTTTCTATATTCAACGTATTTACCAGTATATCGCGCACGAACTGCGTCGCAGATAACCGTGAAAAGTCTTTGGTAAATGGATGAATTATCAAAATGTCCAATCCAAGCCGCTCTAAAATGATGATTTTTTCATCTATCGTATTCAACAGTTTGATGTCCGAATCTTTTTGCAAAACCATTCTGGGATGTGGAAAAAACGTCAGCACGGCAGATTTTAGTTCGGTTCCCTTGGCATGGTTTATGATTTTATCCAATATTTTGAGATGACCTATATGCACTCCATCGAAAGTGCCAATGGTCATGACGGTGGGGTATTCTTCTTTGTATTTGGAAATGCTACGGACTATAATCACCTGTGATAGAAAATAAAAAGACTTATATTTGATTCTGAGATAAAAGCCCTTTAATGGTTACAAAATTACGCCTAGTTTTTAAAATTACCATAGCATTTCTTTCCTTTTACGGGGCGGGCCAAGATACGTATTGGAAAAATACGGAATTAACGGGAATCGGCAAGCAGTTTTCTGAACAACGGCTGCAGGTAGAAAAAGGAAAGGCATTTACCTTGAACGAAGCAAAGTTTATCACAGCCCTGGAGGAGAATAGGATTATTTATTTTCCCGATGGGCAAGGCAACCGTATTCCATTCCAGGTAGCCGATGCCCATTTATTTTCAAAAGAACTTGCAGAAAAGTATCCTGCCATAAAATCCTTTAAAGGAACTGCATTGAATGATGCCAGCATGCAGGTACGCTTTAGTGTTTCACAAAAAGGTATTCAAAGTATGATCCGTGTGGCAGGGGAAAAGGGCGCGTTGTTTATGCAGAAATCGACCGGGGACACCTATATTCTATATCGAAGGGGCGAACAAAAAGATCGTGATCTCGATTTTATCTGTAGAACATTGCCCGACGTATTGGAAGATACACAGAACCTTTCGGCGAAATTGGTCAATGATCAAACCCTTAGGGTATTTCGGGTAGCCGTTTCGGCATCGGGAGAATATACCGAATTTCATGGAGGTACCGTAGCAGATGCCTTGGCCGCTATCAATGCGACCCTCACCCGGGTCAATGGCGTTTTTGAACGTGATCTGGCGATTCGACTGGAATTGATAGGCACCACCGATGAAGTCATTTATACCGATCCAGAAAATGATCCCTATAGCGGTAGTTTAAGTTCGCAGGTGCAAAACACACTCACCAATGTTATCGGCGAAGCCAATTATGATATTGGACATTTATTCAATCAAGAAGATAATACCTTGGATGGCAATTCCGGTTTTATCGGGGCAGTGTGTAAAGATGGTAGAAAGGGTAGTGCCTATACGACCTTAACTTCCCCCACTGGCGACATGTTCGATATTGATTTGGTGGCCCACGAGATGGGACACCAATTCGGCGCGAACCATACATTTTCACATATATCCGAAGGTACAACCGTACAGGTGGAACCCGCAAGTGGCACCACCATAATGGGCTACGCAGGTATTACGGGAACCAATAATGTAGCGGCAAATAGCAGCGATTATTTCCACTATGTAAGCATCCTACAGATCAGGGACTATTTGCAGACCATTTCCTGTGGGCAGACGGAAGTATTGGGCAATATACCGCCCACACTTACTTCATTATCCGATTATAACATACCCAAGGGTACCGCCTTCGTTTTAACAGGAGAGGCGAATGATCCCGATGCCCTTGATGTACTTAGCTACGGCTGGGAGCAGATAGATAACGGGGTGGTAACTCAGGCAACCTTCGGACCTACTAATCCCGCAGGGGCGAATTTTAGGTCTTTACCTCCAAGTCTAGCCCCTCAGCGCTATTTTCCAAATCTAAGCCGTATTTTAAACGGAGAATTGACCCAAACCCTGCCACCCATAGGGAGTGCGTGGGAAACAGTTTCCACTATTGGGCGGAATCTTAATTTTTCCCTAACGGTTCGTGACAACGCGTTGAACGGGGGTCAATCGGTTTCAGATGAGCTGCGGGTAACCGTTGTTAATGATGCGGGGCCATTTCTAATAACTTCGCAAAACACCCCGGTAGACTATGTTGCAGGATCGGTACAGACGATAACGTGGGATGTTGCGAATACGGATTTAGCGCCAATTAGCGCAGAAACAGTTTCCATAGTATTGTCAACGGATGGTGGACTTACCTACCCCACGGTTCTCTTGGAAAATACCTTGAACGATGGTACCCAGAACATTATCGTTCCAAGCATAGCGACCGGTCAAGGTCGTATAATGGTAAAGGCTTCCGATAATATTTTCTTTGCGGTCAATACCTCCAATATTTCAATAACGCTTTCAGAAATAGTATTGAATTTTCAGAATGTAGAATTTGAAGTCTGTAAGCCAAATGATATTAGTATCCCATTTACTTATGAAACCTATTTAGGTTTCAATGACGAAAGTACGTTCAGTACCGCTTCGTTACCTAGTGGCCTTACGGCACAATTTACCCCGGCTACAGCCACTTCGACGGGAACTCCCGTTACCATTGATTTCGTAGGGATAAACAATTTGGCCGAAGGTATCTATCCTATTCAAGTTATGGCTGGTTCGGCAACGGTTTCCAAAGAGATTACCTTACAATTAAGCGTTTACGATACCAATTTTACAGAGGTACAGTTAAGCACTCCTACAGATGGTTTTGAAGATGCCTCCAAGGATGTACTGTTGCAATGGGAGGCAGCGGTTGGTAATACTGCGTATGATGTGGAAATTGCCACCGATGCCGGTTTTTCCAATGTTATAGAATCCGTCACGGTCAACAGCAATTCTTATCCGCCATCGCTATTGGAAAACGATACCGCATATTTTTGGAGGGTAAAGCCCAAAAACCAATGTGGGGAAGGAACATTTGGTACCCCATTTAGTTTCTCCACCATACAGTTCAATTGCAGCAGCAAGGATGCAACCGGATTGCCTATTGCTATTTCTAGTAGTGGCACGCCCGTAATTACTTCCAGGTTAGTATTCTTTGAAAACCTCTCAGTGGCCGACATCAATGTGCAGATTGATTTAGAGCATACCTTTTTAGCAGATTTGGTCATCAATCTCATTTCACCATCGGGGACAACGGTACCATTGGTTTCAAGTTCATGTGGGGATTCGCGCAATATCATCGCGACTTTTGACGATGAAGGCACTTCATTTGATTGTGCCATTGATCCCGCCATTAGTGGTATAGTCAAACCATTGGGTAGTTTAAGTGCATTTAACGGAGAAAGTATTTTAGGGGAATGGACCTTGGAAATAAGGGACAACGCACCTTCTGATGGCGGTCGATTGAAAAACTTTATCCTCGAAATTTGTGTAGAAGGGGATTTTAGGCCTGATGCCGATAATGATGGGGTTTTTGATGACGGGGATGACCTTTGTCCCGGTACCCCCGAAGGTCAAGAAGTGAATGCTTCCGGTTGTCCTGTGTATAGATTTCCCAGTGAGAATTTCAGTATAAGTTTAGAAAGTGAGACGTGCCGCGATAATAATGACGGTCAGATATTGATTACGCCTAAGCTGGCCTTGGATTATGAGATTACGGTAACAGGTAATGGGGTAGACCTCACGCAAAACTTTTCCAATTCCTTTAATTTGGCCAATTTGAGCTCTGGCACCTATTCTCTATGTATTCGGGGTACGGACGGACTCATTACGTATGAGGAGAACTGTGTGGAGGTTCAGATTACGGAACCAGCTCCACTTGATGTTTCCTCAAAAATAGCCTTGGACGGTTCCCAACTGACCCTTTCTTTGGAAGGATCGTCATTGTATACCATAGAATTGAATGGAATCGCCATACAGACCAAGGAAATGAATGTAGTACTGGATTTGGAAAAAGGTCTGAATACGGTGAAGGTATTTACCAGTATTCCCTGTCAAGGGATTTATGAGGCACAGTTTGCCCGTTTTGATGAACCCATCGTTTATCCAAATCCGGTTGTAGACCTGGCCGAAATTTATCTGGGGTCTGGTCAAGAGGAATTTGCCTTGCGTATATTTAGTGCCGATGGTAGGTTGATATCGAGCACGACACAAACTACCCTGGGTGGAAAAATCGAGCTGGATTTTAGTTCGATGTCCGCAGGTATCTATTACCTACAGTACAAAGGAGAGACAATTCAAGGAACTTCTAAAGTAATTAAAGAATGATGCGTACCCTATGTATTGGTATCTGTTTTCTGATGGTCTTTACGGGCTGTAAGAAGAAGCGCGAACCTAAACCGCCCGAAGCGGTTCAATTGATTTTTCCGGATCGTAATTCGGAATGTACCACAGGTCAGAGCTTGGGACAGGAAACAAGTGAGGTCGAGTTTCGATGGTCTGCCGCGGACCATACGGATTCGTATGAACTAAGGGCGACGAATACGAATACAGGTACCGTACAGACCATCGTAACCGCAAGTACCTCCGCTCGATTGCCCTTGGCAAAGGGAGAACCATTTTCTTGGCTGGTTCGGTCAAGGAACGAGGAAGTAGATCAGTCGGTATCCAGTGCGGTTTGGAATTTTTATAATGCGGGATCAAGGACTACCTTCGCTCCATTTCCTGCAACGATTATTCGTCCCGCATCATCGGAAAATGTATTCATGGATATTAATAATGAAGTTACCCTCTCATGGTCCGCATCAGATTTGGACAATGATATCGTAAGCTACGAAGTCTATTTTTCAGTAGAAATCCCACCGACCGATTTAATACGAACCATTCAACCGGGGACCACTAGTATAAAAGTAACCGTAACTTCGGATACGGTTTATTATTGGAGCGTGACCGTCATTGATTCTGAAGGTAATAGTTCCAATTCAGGTATCTATAACTTTAAAGTGTTATAAATTAGGTATTATTATATTGGTTCATGGTACGTGCCACTCCGGCAAGTACAAATGAACTGATGACTTCTGTGGACCTGGTTAACCGCTCTTGCAAGGTTTCTTTCTCCTGGTCATTCCATTGCCCTAAAACATATTCAACCTGGCTTCCCTGTCCAAAATCTGCACCTACGCCAAATCGAAACCGATTATAGGAAATGGTCTGTAAAAATTGTTGGATATCCTTTAAGCCATTGTGCCCCCCATCACTTCCTTTGGTCTTTATACGAATGGTGCCAAAGGGTAAATTGATATCGTCCGTTACCACAAGTATATTTCCTAAAGGGATATTTTCCTTGTCCATCCAATATTTCAACGCTTTTCCACTTCGATTCATATATGTGGATGGCTTTAGGCAAATTACGGTTCTGCCTTTGATCTTAAAAGAGCCAATGTCCCCAAGTTTTGCGGTCTCAAAAGAGAATTCCTGTTTGGCGGAAAGTTCATCCAAAATCTTAAAACCAATATTGTGGCGGGTTTCAGCATATTCGTCCCCAATATTGCCTAGACCAACAATTAAAAATTTTTTCATAGAATTTTTTTCTTCGGGTGCAATGCCCTTTTTAGTAAGAATGGGTTTTAGCCAACGGAGCATAGTCAGTTTATATTAGTTCATAAAAATACAAAAGCATCCCGATACAGGTACCGGAATGCTTCATATGAAACTTATCTCAAAATAAGATTTTGACTATTCTTTAGTTGCTTCGTCAGAAGTACCTTCAGCACCTTCAGCACCATCAACAGCTGCTTCAGCACCTTCTTCGCCTTCTTCACCTTCCTCTAACTCTTCATCTTCAATAACAATTGCAGCACGTGCGGTCATAACCTGCACAACTACGGTTGTATCTGGGTGTAA